>CAZHOC010001552.1:0-1719 GCA_964534295.1 uncultured Bacteroidia bacterium
CTTACTCAGCAGATCGTAGCTAGTGGTCGATACAGTATTCACAACACAGGTAACCCAAGCAGCGACTACTATGACTTGTTCGTTGCTGGAGACCTTACGGGAAATTCCGAAGTTATCTTGGCAAACATTGCCATCTCCAATCTTAAGAATAGTGGCAATTCAGCGATCATCTTCGGTAACTTTGAAACTAGTCCTAGCAAGGACCTATTGCAGTCTTACTTGATGGCTGATGGCTCTTTCTACGCTGCTCAAGAAGGCTATCAGACCAAGAGCTTCATCGAAGAATTTGAGAATAGAGATCCACGCTTGAATCAAACCTATGCTTTCCCTGGTTGGGAACTGGTTCGTACCGAAACCTACTCACAAGGTGGTGGGATCTATATCCAGCAGTTGGCCAAAAACTTCTCTGGCTACCACCAGATCAAAGGTTTTGTAAATCAGACCGCACAAGAAGCGATCAACAACACGGATGTTCCTGTACTTCGCTATGCAGAGGTGCTATTGATCCACGCGGAAGCAGTAGCAGAACTAGGGGAGCTTTCTCAAGCGGTTCTAGATGCTACGATCAATGTATTGCGTGATCGCGCTGGCATGCCACATATGACCATGAACCCTGCGACTGACCCTGTACAGGCGGCCCGTTATCCACAAGTTAGCAGTCCTGAAATCCTTGAGATCCGGCGTGAAAGGAGAGTTGAATTGGCTATGGAAGGCTATCGCTATGACGATTTGATGCGCTGGGCTGCTGGTGAATTACTTGAGCAGGAGCCACAGGGTATCTATTTCAAAGGATTGGGCAAATATGATCTAACTGGAGACGGAGTTGAGGATATTTTCCTCATCGATCAGAGCGAGTCTATTCCTAGTGGGGATGACAAAGAGCTGAATGCAAATGGAGTACCCTTGATTTACTACCGAGCCGGTGCACAAGGGACTGATGCCGGCGTATATTTGTCCGAAGGGAATAGCGGCACCATCCAAACGGTCCGCGAACGTGGGACCTTTGTTGCCCCCAAGTACTATTACCGTCCTATTCCTGAAACACACGTAACTGTTAACCCAAATCTTACTCAAAACTTTGGTTGGGAGTAAGTACTTTGTAACCTAAGTTTTCTGAACTACAACAAAGCAACGGTTTCCTCCGGATACAGGGGAAACCGTTGTACTTTACACTAAATTCACTAGACTAACATCAATTCATCTGAAATTCGTTTGACTAAACGATTTCGATATCTTGACGGAAGGTCTCTGATCCTTCCTTCTTTGGCAAGATTACGGTCAAAATCCCTTCCTCGTACTTCGCACTTAGACCTTCTCGATCAATCTTGGGATTCAGGGTAAAATGACGCTCAAAACTGCCAGGCGTATAACCTCTCACCCGACGATCATCAACGATCTCGTCCGAGCTTTCTTTCTTCACTTTGATCAGTAAATGATCGTCTTCCAATCCCACCTGAAAATCGCTCTTCTCATAACCTGCTGCGTAGATCAAAATCTCGTAGCGGTCGTCTAATTCTTCAATGCTGGCGGGGGGATAGGCCCAGCGAGCCATGCGTCGGTGATGACGTCTTTTGGCGTGATGATAATGTTTTTTCCAATGAGGATGATGGGCTGCTTTATAACACATAAGATTGAGTTTTTTAATGATTAAAACGGATGAAAAATGTCCTACTATCGTACTTCGATAGCTTGGTAATTGGGTAGATAGTCGTAATTACG
>CAZHOC010001553.1:0-1716 GCA_964534295.1 uncultured Bacteroidia bacterium
GCACAAGCCTTGGGATTGAAGCGTCGGCAAATAATATGGCAACATGCGCTGCCCAATGCCTTGCCTGCCGTAATTATCGTATTAGTTACGAGCTTAGCAGGGGCGGTTTTGATCGAATCGACCTTGTCATTTTTGGGATTGGTCAGTGATACTACCTCTTGGGGAGGGCTCCTTACCAATGCAAAAGAGGAAGGCTTTGAAAACTGGTGGGTGATTGTTTTACCAGGCCTAGCGATATTTAGCCTAGTGATTTCGCTTAACCTAGTCGGTGAACGCTTGCGTGATGTTTGGGATCCAAAGACCACAGAGTAGGCATCAGAAGCCAAATGAACCTTAATTATTGACATTTGCCCTTTTGCTAATGGAAATACCTTTGCTTTTTACTTACTTGAACCTCAGATGGGAGTAAATAATCCTTCATATTGGGTTTGGCTGCTCGGAGTACCCGTTACGCTTGCCATTTTATACATGGTTTATCGCCGGGTAGGGCATCTGCTAGAGGCTTGGTTCGGCGAAGACGAATATGCCCGCAGCTATCCCTTTACTAAGACTATATTACGAGCGAGTGCCTTTATCGCCCTTTTCATCGCTTTGATGGGACCTTATTGGGGCGAAGCCGAAGACGACTTGCCTTTATTGAGCCGTGATATCTACATATTGCTCGATATCTCCGCCAGTATGAATGCCAAAGACTTAGAAAGCAGCCGCCTTCAGTATGCCAAAGAACAACTCAAGCAACTGATTCGGGACTTTCAAGGAGATAATTTTGGCCTCATCCTATTTTCAGATTATGCCTATGTCCAATGCCCCCTGACCAGAGATCATGAGGTGATGGAGACTTTCATAGATATGGCTACTACCGAGCAGTTTGCTCAAAACGGTACTCGCTTTCGTCCTGCTTTATCTAAGGCCTTGGAGAGATTTCAACGCCAGATAGAAGGAGGCGAGATCCGCAGTAGGGCGGTTATCCTTGTTTCGGATGGGGAAGATTGGGGCGATTCCTACGCTTCTTTGGTAGAACGGATGAAGCGTCAGCGGATCAAAGTATATACAGTAGGAGTGGGCACTTATGAAGGTAGCGTAGTACCTAATCTAACTGCAAGCAGTAACCGTACGGGAGTCAAACTCAATGACGACGGTAGCCCTGCGATCTCTCGACTATTAGACGAAGATTTACGCTACATCTCAGAGTCATTTGATACAGAGTATGTACGGCTGGATGAAAAAGGGGATGATTTGAGTAGCCTGAGGCGACAAATTAGATCTCTCAGTGCTTCACCTGTTGCCTCCCAATTGATGAAAGTACGTCAGGATCGTTATGAAGGCTTTTTATTTCTTGCGATCATTTTATTGTTTTTGAGCTTATTTATGATGCCGATTCGAAAAGTATGAAGTGGTTTTCTCTAAGCATATTGATGTTATTTACCCTCTCGGGTGAGGATGGTCTGCTATCACAAGCAGAACTAGCTTATGCTAATGGTTCCTACACCGAAAGCGTGCAGCTTTACCGTCAGGCATTGCGCAAGTACCCTGAAAAGAGCACTCAAATTCGATTCAACATCGCTCAATGCTACAGCATGATGGATTCAACTCTAGACGCGGTCCAAAATTACGAGCAGGCTACGCGTTCGGCTGATGCCGGACTCGCCTCCCAAGCCTTCAATAATCTCGGAGAAATTCATGCTTCAGTCGATAATCTAGAAAAAGCCAAGGATC
>CAZHOC010001554.1:0-1714 GCA_964534295.1 uncultured Bacteroidia bacterium
ATTTTTGAGGTTGGCTATCATACCAATGAAAAGACCTCTTATACCATTCGCTTGGCGGTGGCAGATGAATTGCAAGGTCGTGATCTTGGGCAGCAGTTGGTGATCTATTCGAGCTTAATCGCTATGGAATATGGCTCACGAATCAAAAGAGGAATCATTGAATTTGATAACCTGCGTAGCCTTTACATCAACCTCAATAAAGTGGGCTGGATTTGTGATGAGTTTATCCCAGACATCAAAAGCTTGGGCACCTTCTTCAAAATCGCCCTACCATTAGACCCCAAAGGTCTTACTGGCAATCGCATTGATCCTCGCAAAGCAATTGAGTTCGTCCGTTCCCGTAAGGAAGGCGTCGACTACAGACTGCTTCGCTTCAAAGACTTCGAGGCAACGCAAAAAATGTATACCGAAACTGATTTTAAAGTGGTCGCAGTATTAAAGCAGGAATGGGCAGCAGAATTTGATAGTGCCATGTTACTCGCATTACCTGCACGAAGCATCCACTTGGTATAAAATAGTGATACGGAGATAGGTAACTCTTTCAGCTACCTACTTCTCCGTAAAAATGCCTTGATTTCAGAGCGATCAGATTGCCAAAAATCTTCCGGATAGCCCTCAAAGCCTATCTTCTTGTCGTGCACCATCGCTACTTGATTGGCAATTTTATGGAGCGAATCCATATCATGGGTTACGATAATACTCGTCCTTCCTTCCTCCGCAGCAAGTTCTAAGATTAATTCATCTATGCGATCCGCACTAATCGGATCCAAACCAGTACTGGGCTCGTCATAGACGAGATATCGAGGTTGGTGAATGATCGCACGAGCAATAGCTACCCTTTTTTGCATTCCCCCAGATAGTTCTTCTGGATACTTATTTATCACCTCTGGGGCTAGCTGTACTTTGGCCAAAGCCTCAAGTACCATTTGTCGGATTTGCTCTGCTGGAAGCTCATGTGCTTCATAAAGTTTGATGCCTACATTTTCCCCCACGCTCAGCGAATCAAAGAGGGCTGAGCGCTGAAAAACTACCCCAAATTGATCTAGTACAGTGCGCCATTGGTGCCGATCCATCAACTGGGTCTTTTGACCATCAATGTAGATTTCTCCTGCCTCGGGACTTTCTAAACCTAAAATACAGCGCAATAAGACTGATTTACCGCTCCCACTATCTCCAATTATCCCCAGCCTACTCCCATCGGGAATGGTCAAATTAACTCCATTAAGCACTTTTTGCCCTTCAAATGCTTTGTGGAGATTGTGTATTTCGATCAAATGTCCCTAGTTTTGTTTTGCTAACAAAGATATCGGATAATTATGAAAACTAAGGGACTACTACCTCTTATCTTAGGCTTGGTAATTACCTCGCTTTTATGGATTCCTAATGGTTGTCGCTCTACCGAAAAGCATGGAGAAGCAGATCTCCGAGGACGTGATCCTTGGGTCTTTCGCTCGGTGTTAGATGAGCAGGCGCGTATGCTGACAATCGCCTTAGGAGAAGAATTTTGGATCGCTTATGATGCCCAAGATTGCCACCTCTACAAAGTTTGGCGAGACGGAGTCGAACTAGCTGGTGCGGTTTACACCAATGCTCACGGCCCGCAACCTACCAGTCTCGGACCAGCTTGGTTACAAAATAACCAAAAGCATGCCTGGGAATTGGTCCAAGGCGATAAGCATACCCAGCTTACTGCAAACTATCATGGTCATATCTT
>CAZHOC010001555.1:0-1710 GCA_964534295.1 uncultured Bacteroidia bacterium
GACGGGTTTTACTACCTGATTCATCCGGCGGATTATCAGAAGTACTACACGCTCACCACCGTACGCATTGGATCCTTCGTCCATATGTGTCTATTTGTCGGTTACATCTATGCCTCATTTCGGTCCATCGATTTGGTCGGTGTTTCCAAAGAAAAACTGTCTTGGGTTCGGCGGGTTCGATGGCTCTACCTGCTTATAGGAGCAATATTCATCTTGGGGACTCTGTGCCTTTGGCTGTTCGACTGGAACCTTGCCCGGTATATCTTTTTTAGTTTTATAGCCCTTTTTATTTATGTCATTGGCTACTCCGGATTTGCCGAGCCGGATCTGGTCTTTAGAGAAGCCGCTGACATTGTAAAGCCCAAGTATTATTCTTCAAACATTTCATCCAGACAGTCAGGCGAAATATATACTCAGCTGCAGCAATTGATGCTTGATTCAAAACCATTTCTCAACGCCAATCTTAAGTTGACGGATGTAGCCAAGGCCTTGGAAACATCCCCACATCATTTGTCCCGAGCTGTTAATGAGAATTTTCAAGGTAGTTTTCAGGATTATCTCAATGCTTATCGGGTAAATGAAGCCAAAATTATTTTGCGCTCTTCCTCTCCTCCGAAGATGTTAGCCGTAGCGCTCGATTCCGGGTTTGGGAATAAGGTATCCTTTTACAAACATTTTAAAAAGGTTACCAAACTTTTGCCTTCTGAGTTTGTGCAGCAGCAACACCCGGGCTAAACCTGTATTGAAAAGGGTTAATTCCGATAATGATTAACCTGATTTTGCCCGTATTCTCCGCTTTTTAGCCTCAAGATCAGCGATTATTGATGTATCTCCCGCAGTGGGAATCAACATTAAATAAGGCTTATAATGAAATACTTGGTTACCAAAACCATCTCATGCGTAAAAAAATTTGTTTGGTCCTTTTCCCTTGTATTGATAGCCATAAGCAGTGGCTGCGGAAGCGACGATACAGAAGAGTCTCCGGCAGTCCTTGGGCCCGAATCTGGTATTGTTGTAGAAACTCTCAACATCACTGGCGATTATTTGGGAGATGACGCAAAGACCATCGGCGATGATGGCTCCCTGTACGTTTCTCATCTTGCCAGCGCTGCCGGTAAAACTATCTTTAAGGTATCTCCAAATGGCTCCAGCACGGCATTTTCCAGAGATTTGACTGCTCCGATGGGTCATACTTTCAATGCCGAAAATGCATTGATTGTGGCATTCAATGGTCCAAACTTCCTTGGATCCATTGACTCTGGTGGAGCCCTCTCTACTTTCCTGGAAGACAGCCGGTTTCAAGGAGGAAGCCTTGTAGCTGATAGTGAGGATAATCTTTATCATACCGTATTTGCTACCAATAGAATTTACAAGATCAGCCCCGACAAAGAAGTAGAACTATTAGCGAGCGGTGGTCCCTTGAACGTACCTTTTGGTATTACCCTAGACGATGACGGTAATGTTTACGCCGCTAACTTTTCAGACGGTAGGATAAACAAGGTGACCTCTTCTGGAGAGCTATCTACGCTTGCAGACTTACCGGCGAGCATTGGATATATCACTTTTACCAAAGGTCAGCTTTACGCCACCGGGTTTTCCAATCATCGGATATATAGGGTGAGTTTGGACGGTTCCTATGAGGTGCTGATAGGTTCAGGGGAACCAGAAAGTAATGACGGTGTGGGCGGTGAAGTCGCTTTCGCCTCTCCA
>CAZHOC010001556.1:0-1706 GCA_964534295.1 uncultured Bacteroidia bacterium
GCAGGGGTGCCCAATGACACTAAGTTGCCCTCTAAAATGTACAATAAAGCTAAAACGGCCATCAGCAATGGAGATCTCGACACCGCTTTTGATGTCCTTACAACCTATGATGAGGAGCATAAAATGCCGACCACCTTCTCAACTCAACTAACCAGCTTACAATCCCGCTATGAAAAATACAAAAGCGACCTCAGCAAAGGTATCCTCTCCAACGAACAGATCAGCCTACAATACAACCGCATCCTCAACGAATTGCTAACTTTATTAAACAACTACAACCCTCTATGAAACTCCATGTAGCTCCATGGTGATCAAAAACTCTTAAAAATGAAAAGAAACTACCGTTATCCCGGCGCCCCCTCCTTCCAAAAAGAAGACCAACACATCTTCTTCGGTAGAGATCAGGAACAAGCTGAACTCCTCAGGCTCATCCGCCTGCAGCAGATGACGGTACTATACGGCAAATCTGGCCTCGGAAAAACCTCTCTCCTCAATGCGGGTGTACTCCCACAACTCGAGACTTATGGCAAGGAAGAAGACGAACCCTCCTACAACTGCCTTAAGATCCGCTTCTTCGCCTGGAAGGATGAAAACAGTCAATCACCCCTGGCTACTTTACGAAAAGAAACAATAGACCAGCACAGCCAGCACCCCTTACTCCAAAAACTGGACATAGATACTACTGACCTCTGGTACGGCTTCAAGAGCAGACAGCTGACTGAGAAAGAAGGCAGCATCTTCACCCTGGTATTTGACCAGTTTGAAGAACTCTTCACCTATCCCGAAGATCAAGTACAAGCCTTCAAAGAAGCTCTGTCACAACTCATCCACGCCAATGTGCCCAATGCATTTAGAAAAGCCTTGCGTGGCAATGCCGATTTGACAAGAGCTGATAAAACGGCCTTACTCCAAGCCATCCCCATCAAGGTGGTGATGAGCATACGATCGGATCGATTGAGTCTGATGGATAAGTTGACAGATCTATTGCCAAATGCATTGGTGAATCTATATGAGTTGAAACCTCTAAGTCGCTCTCAAGCAGCGGCCACCATCATTGAACCCGCTCAAAAGGAAGGCAAGTTTGACACGCCTCCTTTCACCTACACCACCGGAGCACTCAATGCCATGCTCAGTCACCTGGAAGACGATCAGGGACAAATAGAACCCTTTCAGATCCAATACCTCTGTGAGCATGCCGAGCAAGTGGTACAAAAAACAGGCTCTACCACTCTCACCAAAGAAGAGCTGGGCGACTTCTCGCAACTCTTTAGCAACTACTACAACAATAAAATAGCCGAAGTAGGCAGTCCAACCGAACAAAAGAAAGCACGCAAGCTGCTGGAAGATGGTTTGCTCTTTCAAAATGTAAGACTATCGGTACTGGAAAGACAGATTACTGATCGAAAAGGCTTTAATGTGCCGCTAGCCATCGTCCAAGAACTGGAAAATACGCGCCTCATACGCGCTGAAAGAAGAGAAGATCAGACTTTTTATGAGATCACACATGATACCTTGGTAGCGCCCATACTTGAATCCAAGAATGAACGAAAAAGGAAAGAACGAAGGAGAAGACTCATTGGAATCGGAATCATAACTGCCTTATTACTGCTTGGTGCCATAGCTGCCATCGTGTATGTAATCAACTTGTATAATGAAGCAAGGCAAAATGAAAAAGAAGCAAAAGACAATGAAGCGCTAGCTATTAG
>CAZHOC010001557.1:0-1705 GCA_964534295.1 uncultured Bacteroidia bacterium
ATTAAAGTGAGTGGCGGTCTGAACGATTTCTTGCTGGGCAGGATTATTGGGATCTATTTGCGCACTTTCGGCGATTTGCAGGCTCATACTACCATCAGCTTGCTGTACCCAAAATGGTCCGCCGCCAGGCTCTCCTTCATTTTTAACCATGCCACAGACCCTGATAGGACGATTTAGCTTCTCTTGCAAAAAGGCTTTTGCTTCTTCTTCACTCATCCCTTTAAGGTCAGCCGCAGTACCTAAATGAGTACCTAAGAAGTTGCCAATTTCTTCAATCATCGCCGCGTCAGCATGTGCACCGAGGGCTTGTAGATAATGCTGGACCATCATTTGATATTCCAACAAGACACCGGCAATGGCTTTTTTATAGCGATAAGTCTCTTCCTTGATTTTGTCAGGGACAACATTGTCGATGTTTTTGATGAAGATGATGTCAGCCTCGATTTCATTCAAATTGGCAAGAAGCGCGCCGTGGCCACCGGGTCGGAAGAGGATTTGGCCATCCGCTTCGCGGAACGCTTCATTCTTCATATCTACCGCGATGGTATTAGTAGAGGCTTTTTGCTCTGAGAAGGAAATATCAAAAGTAAGTCCGAATTCAGCTTCTAGTTTAGACTGAACCTTGGCAACCTGAGCTTCAAACTTAGCTTGGTGCTCTGGGCTCACGGTCAGGTGCAGATAAACGGTACCTCCTTTGGCGCCAGCATAATTAGCTCCCTCTACTAAATGCTCTTCTAGGGGAGTGCGAGTGCCATCTTCATAAGCGTGAAACTCTAGTAAGCCCTTCGGTAGAGAACCATAATCAAGTCCACTGTCTGTCAAAAGAGCCTTCAAGACACTGGTATAGTCCTTTTCTGCGATTAAGGCATCAATTTTACCGTCAAGGGATTCATTCAAAGAATTGGCAAAGGCAAAATCGTGGATATTGGCGAAAAACTTGGTCAATCCTTCATCCAAGGGTTCGTCAGGAGCGTTCAGCGCAGCGAACAAAGCCTTGAACATACGGCTAGCTGCCCCAGAAGCCGGAACAAATTTACATACCTTGAGGGCGCCTAAGGCACTTTCATAATTACGGATATAACTAGCTACTTGATCCTCGCTGAGTTTGAGGATACCATCTCCGATAGTAGCGGCTTTTTTGATATTGAGGAAGGGAAAACCAGCACGGAAGTTTTCAAGTTGAGTGCTTACTAGGCTTTCTGAGATACCTAGACTTTGGAATTGCTGAAGGTCCTTTTCGCTAAACATAAATTGAGGAGAATGAAATGTACTTGCGGCTAAAATAGTAGTCGATGACCTAAGCCGCAAGAAGCCTCAATTAAAAATGTCTAAGCGGGAAATATTATGTACTCAACGGGTACTGAATCTGTGAGCCAGACTTCATTGGGAGTGCAGTAAAAACGAAAGCCGTCCTTCTGCATGCGCCCTGCATCTACTTCCAAAATCACGAGCTTTCCATGTCTGCTGCCTACCTGAGAGGCAGTCGCTAGATCCTTGGACATGTGGACGTGATGGCGATTACGTTTTTCTAGACCCGTTTTGCGAATGCTCTCGAGGAAGCGTTCGGCTGTGCCGTGAAAAAGCAGAGCGGGAGGAGTAACTGGTTCATAATCTAGCGCTATTTTGATGCTATGCCCTTGCTGAGCTCTGATTTTGAGGCCATCCTCGCTATAGCGATAGCGCTTTTTATTGTTGTTGTCTACGA
>CAZHOC010001558.1:0-1704 GCA_964534295.1 uncultured Bacteroidia bacterium
CCTTTGCTCCGTCTACCACCTGCGTAGCTTCTGCTCTAGCCTCTTTCAGCATGGCATCTCTTTCAATGCGAGCTTCCTGAAGCAAATCCTCATTGTCGGCTTTAATCTGCTCCATTTCAGACTTAGCATTTTCAGCCGCTCTCAACGAATCCTCGATCTGAAATTCACGTGTCTTAAGAGCACTTAAGATGGGGATCCACACAAAAGTTCTGAGAATGATAAGAATGGCAATGAAAACAACGACTTGCCAAATGATTAAACCAATGTCGGGGGTTACTAATGGTGACACGATTATTTAATTTTAGTTTTTCTAAATGTTTTGGTAAACCTGGCTGTAACACCTAATGTGAATACAGCCAAGTTAAGTTTTGGAATTATCCTGCTTGAACAGCTAACAAGCCAACCACAACACCGAATAGTGCGGCACCCTCAATAAGGGCTGCAGCAATAATCATTGCGGTTTGAACCTTACCAGCTGCTTCTGGCTGTCTTGCAATACTTTCAGTAGCTCCTTTACCGATCAATCCGATACCAAGACCTGCTCCTAATACTGCTAAACCTGCTCCAATTGCTCCCATAACATTTATTATTTAGTAGTTAAAAAAATTCATTTAATGATGTGCTTCTTCTACAGCTTGCCCAAAGTACAGTGCTGAAAGCATAGTAAAAACATATGCTTGAAGAATCGCTACAAACAATTCCAATAAGTTCATCGCCATGGCGAACGTTGCTCCAACAACTCCAATCGTTATGCTCTTGAAGATAAACGCTAAGCTCAGAATACTCAAAATCAAAATATGTCCTGCCGTGATATTCGCAAAAAGTCGTACCATTAGCGAAAAGGGCTTAGTGAAAATTCCAATGATCTCCACAGGCCATAAAATCAAATACAAAAATATCTTTCCTGCCCAAGGCATGGATTTACCTAACGGATCAACAATATGTAACCAATAGGTTTTTCTCCCTGAAAAAACGGTGATGAGAAGGGTAATGCACGCCAAAACAAGCGTAACCGAAATGTTACCGGTCATGTTAGCGGCTCCTGGGAGTAACCCAAGCAGATTTCCAAACCAAATGAAGAAGAAGACGGTCAATAGGAAAGGGAGAAACTTTTCATATCTTTTCTCACCTATGTTGGCCTTGGCTATGTCATCCCTGATAAAGACGATTAGTGGCTCGAAAAAAGACTGAATCCCCTTAGGGGCCTTACCCACGTTCTTTTTATAGCCTCTGGCTACCGCTCCAAAAATCAAAATCAGTAGAGCTGCATCAAAAAATAAGAAGAGTACATTTTTAGTGATGGATAGATCTAGCACATGATGCCCATTTTCCAACGTAATGTGCTCATGGTGCATCTCATAGCCATTAAAAGGGATGATATTATGATGCTCATCGTAAAAACCGGAAGACATGAATACATCCAGCCCTCTCTCCTCAGAATATAAGATGACAGGAAGATGAACAGTCAGGCCGTGGTAAATCTCCCAAGTGTGTGCATCAGCAATGTGATGATTAATTAACTCACCGGCATTGAAATCTCCTTCTTCTCCGTCCTTACCGCCTCCTCCACCAGCAAAACTGATAGCAGGTACAAGTAAAGCGATTATCAATAAAAACTTGTTGATTTTCAGAATGTTAGATGTCTTCGGCATGAAGTTTTTTTCCATCGGGTTGTTGTTCAATCCTCAATTTCGCCGCAAGTTA
>CAZHOC010001559.1:0-1704 GCA_964534295.1 uncultured Bacteroidia bacterium
CTTAAAACGAGGCGTTCGCTGACTAGCCTAGTAGATAAAGGAACGCGCATGATTATTTTTCTTCGAGTACCAATACCACCTTGTTAAAGTTGGCCGCGGCATTAATCACCTGACGGAACTCTTCATAACGTTCAATGTCAAAGTGAATGTCCTCGTAAAACTCTTCGATCTCGATAGTCACTTTATTGCCCTCTTGCTTGGCATTGGAAACAAAGCGCGCCACATAACCTTCATCTCCTTTGTAGGTCTTGTCAAGATTGGCTTCTTCTAGGCCTACCAACTCATAGCCATCAGGAATGGTGAAACTAATGTTGTGATTATAAGTCATGGGGTAGTCCATCTCGATGGGTTGGGCGCGTTCGCTTTCTTGATAGAGCTCGCTTTGCAGCCCGATCACCATACCCACATTGAGGAGATAGCTATCGCCAGCGTTTTCCAATAAGGACGACGCTTTGATCTTAGAAGCAACGATAAGGGGCTTTCCAGAACTAATGTCCGCGATGCGCTCACTTTGGACGTCTGTCTCTAGTACTTCGGCTTCGGTAGCGCCGCTTTTGACGAGGGCATCGATGAGTTGTTCACGTCCGTTTTCGTCGCTGTATTCGAAGGCAGCGCGATAAGACTGAGCTCTATATCCACGTAAGGTGTTGACGCGATCAATCTCTACATATTCCATATCCTCATCAAAAAGAATCTCGATATCGTTCCTCGAAGAGGTAGCCGAACGAGGAGCCAGCGGAATATATTTCACCGTACCAAAGACACCTGTATAATCAGAATTACTGATATAGAGACCATGATTGTCAGCTAGGTAATGAGGTGGATAACCATAGCGATGATCTGGACGACCCGGGACCACGTAGGTATCATACTCAGGGAAATAGAGCAGGAACTCATCTAGATTCGTAAAATCTTCAAACTCTTTGTCAAAACGAGATTGATAGCGATTGCTCGTGATTACGAGACGATAGGTTACCTCGAGTTGATCGTAGGCATCCATTAGTACCTTGGTCATACCACTTTCATCGGCGTACTTTTGACGGATAATATCGTCTACCTCAGAGATATTAACGCCGGGATTGAAGTTGATAAAGGATTTGAAGTATTGCTCGACGGCTTTGATTTTTTCTTCCCCACCCATCGCGGCAAATTTTTCCTTTTTGAGGATTTTACCGAGGGCTTTTGAGCTTTTTTCTGGAGAGAGATTGTTGTAGATATTGCCGCTGACTTCTTTCCAAGTATGAAATCTACGCGCCTGTCCATTTTGGTAGCGGACGAGATCTAGCTTATAGGCAAATTTCATTTTGTTGGCACTGCCGAGACTGTATAGTTCTTCCACCTCCGGTGGAACGTTTTCCGCCCGACTGGTGATGGTGCGAGTGCCTGCTTCTTCATCTTCCGTTTCCTTAAAGCGCGGCAAGCCATTGTAAGCAGCAGTAGCAAAGACTAATCTTTGGGGGCTAATGATCTGGTATTCTGCCAAGCGAATGGGAATACTTGATTGCACCATTTCTCGCCCATACATACTGGGCTCTTTTTTGAGGGTGTAGAGATATTCGAGATCGGCTCCCGCTTCTGCGCCTTCGAGCGCAAAAATCTTGAAGTTGCCATACTCCTCATAATTGGAGATATCCTTGATGTTGTCTTCGTTTAGTTCCGTGATGGTGCCATCGGGACTGATCGAACGAGCCTTGAGCACTACGA
>CAZHOC010001560.1:0-1704 GCA_964534295.1 uncultured Bacteroidia bacterium
CGTCCCTTGAAGCTCATACCATCGGCTACCACTAGTCCAGTCTGCTCCTGAATGACCTCCTTAAAGGCATGATTGGAGGAAATAAGTTGTCCCTCAGTATCTACAATCCATATCAAGTCTTGACTGGTTTCTATGAAGGACCTAAAAGTATTTTCATTTCGTACCCGCTGAATTTCTTTTTCAAAGAACAAATGCTCAGCCCAGAGGCTAAACATCCCGCCAAAGGCCAATAAAATGGATAGAAAGCCGCAAAAGAGGGCGGTTACGCGTTGTTCAGGCCAAGCCCAGAGGCTAAATGCAAAGATCGCAGAAAAGGCGACTAGAAAGGAAATCTGCAAAAGCCTAAAGAGCATAGTGCCATCTTTACTGAGGCGGTACTGCTTCTTGATAAAGTTCATGTGGGTCCTTATTGAGGTCGAACCCAATTATATAAATATTTTAGCGTATGTAATAATCAGTAATTGGAATATGCTTACTTCCGATTTACTTAGTCTATGCGTTCCAAGAATTGGAGAGAAAAAGCTTGAGGGCGATCGGCAAAAAGTCGCTTAGTAGCGGGCCAGACTACTCCAAATAATTCACTATGCCTGTAAGCATCCAGATCTGCTTGTGAATCCCAATGACTATAAGTAAAGCGGATGCGTGGATCATTTGGGTCCTCATGTAATTCTAGGTGTTGGCAGCCTTTTTGGTGTCGGATCTTGTGTTTATGCTCATCGAAGAGTTGGTGAAATTCTGCTAATTTATCTGCTTGGAAAGTCATTTTGACTATACGGAGTATCATGCGTTGGGAATTTTACGTAGATGTTTTTTTTCTTCCTTTGTAAACTTATAAATTCTGCCTCCGTTCAAAAACGAACGGAACGTCAAGAAGATTTATATGAAACGAATTTGCATTTTATTGTCTTTGAGCTTGTTAGTCAGCCTTTTGCCGGCTCAAGATCATGTATGGGTGTTTTTTACTGATAAGGGCGAGGAAGCCGAATGTCAACTTAACACACCCGAATCATTTTTAAGTCAAGAAGCACTTGACCGCAAAGCGGTAAACAATATTGCGATTACTACTCAAGACCTCCCGGTAGCGCAAGATTATCTTGCCCAACTCCGATCTCAAGATATTGAAATCATCTCAACTTCTCGTTGGTTGAACGCAGCAGTCATTAGCCGAGACAATGATTTAGCTTCTGTAATGGACTTGGATTTTGTCAAAGGTATCAAAACGGTAGGCGTTCTGGTACAGGCCCAAGCAGATGAAACCTCCGAAAGCGAAAGTATTGATGTCAATGAGCTAGCGCCTAGTCCTTTTATGTATGGCCGCGCTCGTCATCAAAACGATATGCTCACGATCAGTCCCTTGCATGCAAAGGGATTGACCGGTCGCGGAGTAAGGATAGCAGTATTTGATGCTGGCTTCAAAGGCGCCGATACGATTTCGGTTTTTGACTCGCTCAGAGTAGAAGAGCGTCTCATCGCTGCTAAAGATTTCGTAGATAATGATGATGACGTTTATCATGCCTCCGCTCACGGAACGCAAGTACTTTCTACGATTGCGGCTAACCTTCCTGGTAAAATGGGCGGCATGGCCCCGCACGTAACGGTTGTATTGGCGCGAACTGAGGATGCTGCTTCCGAAACCCGTCAGGAGGAACATAATTGGGTCAAAGCAGTAGAATGGGCTGACTCAATTGGCGTGGATATCATTCA
>CAZHOC010001561.1:0-1704 GCA_964534295.1 uncultured Bacteroidia bacterium
CTCTTTTGAAGGGCCAAGGGGTCGCGGGATGACTCCAGATAACTGGCAAAGCTGTGGTTCGCTAAGCACACCCGATACACAGCCAGGCGCTTGGGGAGAACAAAAGCCCGCTTTTCACTTGGATAGTTACTTGCAACTGTTGTATCGAGGCAATGGAACCTTTGAATCAGTTACGCAAGAATTAGATTCGCCCTTGATAGCAGGAAAAGCATACCATTTTTCAGTGGCTTTATCTCGGGTGTCTAGAGGGGACCGGTATCCCTGCCGACTTGCTATTTGGGGGGGAAGGAATGATTGTGAGAGAGAAGAATTGCTTTGGCTTTCTCCCGTGATAGCTCATTCAGATTGGCGGGAGTATTTTAGTACCATTAAGGGGCTAAAGGATTATACTTATATCGCTTTAACTGCTACACCGGTAAAACCCGATACTTTTTATTATGGCAAAATCTCCATCGATCAATTTAGGGGATTTTACCAAGGAGAAGGTCCTAACCTAATAGCGAGTAATGATACAATTTTGTGTGAGGGAGAAAGGTTAAGCATAGATCTAAGTTTTCCCGATGCTACTTATCTATGGCAAGATGGAAGCACGGAGGGGAAGTATAAGATTAGCTCTAGTGGGCTTTACCAAGTTGAGATACAGTGGGGGCAGTTTTTCTTTAGAGATTCTATCTTGGTTTTTTATGTTCCTCGGCCGCAGTTAGAATTAGGACCGGATCAATTACTATGCGAAGGGAAGGAGTGGTTAATAGAACCAAAGTCAAGCGATGATTCATTATTATGGCAAGATGGCAGTACCACTTCCCGCTTTTTAGCCCTTGAATCGGGAGATTATATAGCTTCGCTCACCTCTGAATATTGTACGATTAGAGACACGATCAATATTCAATATCAAGACTGTGAAAACTATATAGAGATGCCGAATGTCTTCAGTCCTAATGGGGATGGAATAAATGATCGGTTTATGCCTGTTCAATCTAAAGGTATCCTAAATCCTCATTTACAAATCATGGACCGATGGGGACGACCAGTATACCAAAGCACCAACCTAGCTATTGATTGGGATGGAACAAAAAACAATCGTTTGCTAGAAGCAGGAGTCTACTTTTGGGTTCTACAGTATCAAAGTCCTGATAAGCAAAAGGAGATCCTCAAAGGTTCGATTCTTTTAATACGATAAACGTAAATTATTTTTTTTAAACATTTGGTGAATATATCTTTTTTTTGTCAATGTGATTTTTATTCGTGTACTTATTTTCAGCAATCAGAAACATCAGTACACTACTTCTATGAAAACAATCCTTTGCTGCTTGGCAATGGTAATGGCATGCACGACCATTAGCTTTGCTCAACAAAACCTGCAAGCACAAAACCTCACTTTTATTGCTATTCAGGATACTGCCTTTAGTACAAATACTTCCCAGCTCAGTTGTCAGCTTCATTTTGATCTTGGCCAAGGAGCTCAAGTAAAGACAATCTCTGTTTCTATCCAGCCTTCGGGTAATTCTGGAAACTCCTTATTAGATTTTTCTATTCCTTACGATAGCCCTGCTGGAACTTATCAAGGGGTAAGTTTTCAAAAAAGTGGCAATACGGTATGGCTAGAGCTTGGCTTATTCCCGGATGCGAATATGCAGGCGTCTCTACAGCTAGAAGACCAAAGCGGTCAGCTTTCCAGTGTGCAACAGGTCAACTGCAGCCTTC
>CAZHOC010001562.1:0-1703 GCA_964534295.1 uncultured Bacteroidia bacterium
GGATGTCCCCATCTTGATTTACTCCGTTCCAATGGACGGAGTAAATCAAGATGGGGACATCCATCAAATTTTAAATGATCAAAACGCCATCAAAATGTTCTAATCAATAAAGCTCGAAAGCCAGGGAATCAAGTGACAGTATAGTCGATCAAGCAGATATCTCCGCCTCCGCTTCGATTTCCACGAGATAACCATCACCAACGATTCCTGCTTGAACTAGCGTATTCGCCGGGTCAATTCCTTTAAATCTTTGGCCATGCGCTCTTGCAACCGGCTCCCAATCCTTCATATCGTTTACCAAAATTCGAGTTCTGACCACGTCTTCCATTTTCCCTCCAAAAGACTCAATAGCACCTTCTATTTTATCTAAAATGAAGTGCGTTTGAGCTGCGGGGTCATCCCCTCCTACTAACATATCTCCATGGGTGGCGGTAGTACCTGACACCAAAATCCTATTTCCTACTTTGACAGCTCTTGAAAACCCTGCCATTTCTTCCCAAACAGTACCACTGAAAATCTCTTGCCGATTGGCACTTTTTGGTTTCGGTTCGAAAGCCTTAGGAATACTTTTCAAATGATGACTAAGATCCCCTGAGGCGGTCAAAAATGGCGGCTTGCGATACTCATCTCCGCAATCACCCGGTACTTCTGTCAACTCTTCAATCGCTGATTGAATCGAACTCATATCTTCTTGATCCATAGAAATACTCAATATCCTTTTATTATCAGCGATATGTTCACTTCGACCTAATCTCGCCCCAATGATGACGGACGCAACCGCTGGATTTTCCAAAATGTACCGGGTAGATACGTTCGCCATCGACACTCCGTGTTTTTTGGCAACACATTTTACCTGTGTTAATAGATTTTGCAGTTTATCCCAACCTCCCGCTACGTCCACAAACCGCTTGTACTTCATCTCAGACCAGGTCTGCAGTTCCTCCGACTTTGGTTCCGGCTTATCCAGCCAGCGATCCGTTAAGAAACCCCCAGCAAGAGTACCAAACGCTAGAAGTTTTACGCTATACTTTTGACAAACCTCTACCATTTCCTTTTGAGCTCTTCGATCGATGAGAGAATGACAAACCTGATTGGTAACCAATGGAATCCCGGAAGCACAAGCGACTCGCAGATGGGCAGCATCAAAATTCGTCACGCCAAGATGGTGAATCAACCCCTCATCTTGAAGTTCCTTGAGATACCCTAAACTGTCCAACCAACTGGGATCTGGATAGTACCAGGCGTGAAATTGCATTAGATCAATTGTCTGAAGCTGCATGCGATCCAAAGCCCTTTCTACAGCCTCTCGTACTGTCTGGCGATCAACTTTCCCAGGCTCTGGAACCCATTTTGTAAATAACTGGGTACTGTCGCCGAGGGCATTTTGATTTTTGAAAGTACCCGCAATTATTTCGCTTGACCCATAGTGATCCGCCATATCAAAAGAAGTAAACCCTTCTTTCACGTATGGTTCCATAAAACGTGAGGTTCCCACGGGATCCAAAACCTGACCATCTCGTTCAAGATCTGCGATTTGCCATAGCCCCGTGACGACGCGAGATATAGTCAGTCCGGGCGCAATTGTAATATTAGGATTCATTATTCAGGAAGGGTCTTAAATCTATCTTTATGTAAATGGTGCTTCGCCTTATTCTGCTGCCATTGAATGTAGTAAATGGCGCTACCGATCAGCATGACTATCA
>CAZHOC010001563.1:0-1702 GCA_964534295.1 uncultured Bacteroidia bacterium
CTCATCGTCAAATTTCACCTCCGTCTTGGTCGGGTGAATATTGATATCCACATGCACTGGATCAATCTCCAAAAAGATCACATAAAAGGGATAGCTATCTCTGGGCAAAAATGCCTCAAAAGCAGTGTAGACAGCATGATTGAGATAATTACTCCGGATATAGCGCCCATTGACAAAGAAAAACTGCTCAGAGCGATTTTTGCGATAAATCTCTGGCTCACCGATAAAGCCGCCTATCCGAACATAGCCAGTAGTTTCCTCGATTTCCTTGAGCTTGCCCCGCAGATCAGTACCAAATAGCTGCACAATGCGCTCTTCTTGTTCTGTTTTGGGCAACTGATACACATTGGTATCATTGTGAGTCAGACTAAGATGCACTTCAGGATGCGCGAGGGAAACCCGAATAAATTCGTTGAGGATATGTCGGGTTTCTACCGGATTGGATTTCAGGAAGTTTCTCCGTGCCGGAACGTTAAAAAACAGGTTCTTGACCTCAAACATGGTTCCTGGAGGACAAACCACCGCTTCTTGAGAAGAGAAGTTACTCGCCTCAATAGTAGTTTCAGTCCCTAGCTCGGCCTCGTGCAAACGAGTTCTTAGCTTCACCTGAGCTACTGCCGCAATACTCGCCAGGGCTTCGCCCCTAAAGCCAAGGGTACGAATGGCAAATAGATCCTTTTGGTTTTTGATTTTTGAGGTAGCGTGGCGTTCAAAGCACATACGAGCATCTTGGGCAGACATACCGCAACCATTATCTGATACTCGAATTAAGGTTTTACCGGCATTTTTGATGTCTACCTCTACCTTAGTGGCTCCAGCATCAATCGCATTCTCTAATAACTCTTTGATTACCGAAGCTGGCCGCTGTACTACTTCCCCCGCCGCTATTTGATTGGCTATCGCATCGGGCAACAATTGAATCAGGTGCTGCATAAGGCGAGCAAAATACAAAAGAAAAACGCAAGTTCGTCACCCATGCGAATGAATGTATTTGATATAATAAGGCATAAAGAGGAGCTTCTGCTTAATCACCCCAAATGAAGACTTATGATGCGACTTTACTTTTTGCTTTTACTAGGGCTTTGCCCAAGCCTTTTATTGGCCCAAAAAGGACTTTCTCGCAATGTCGTTTATTTAGAAGCATTAGGATTAGGTACTTACTATTCCTTCAATTACGAACGCAATTACTACCTCAACGAGCCGCTTAGACTGGGCATCAGGATTGGCTTAGCGCCATGGAATGTCAATGAAGAGTATTTCACCTCTGTCCCTCTTGGCGTGCACTTACTTTATGGCAAGAGTGCTCACCGGCTGGAAATGGGTATGGGCTTGTCTTATCGCTTCAAAACCGCTATTAGTACTGGTGCTATCCAATATCACAAATGGGAAAAATTAGCCCCAGCCAGAATAGGATTGTTGATCGGCTATCGATTTCAAGTGCCAGACGGCGGCTGGATGTTTCGTTTGGGCTACCAACCTTTTCTCAATGGTTTCATCGAAGCCAATGGCTACGTAAGACCTGGCTATGTGCATTGGCTAGGTATAGCCGTAGGTTACGCCATCCCTTATTTTCGCACTCGTCGCGACAATGACTAGGGAATTTTGAAGGCTGAATATCGAATGATGAATTTCAAAATTCTAGTGCCCCTGTCAATCCCTAAATAGCGTTGACCGCTTTTGGTAAAACTGATGATTATTTTTC
>CAZHOC010001564.1:0-1700 GCA_964534295.1 uncultured Bacteroidia bacterium
CAAGGCAACTACAGTCTCGATGGCAATCGCTCTGCCGTTTATCTAGATCGCACCAAAAACTTCCCTCAAAACAGTGAGTTTGAAGCCCTGCTAACCTTCCAAGGCAATCCCGAAGGAGGCTATATACGTTCGGTAGTACCGAGCCCTGAAGCCGTTAGCGTCCGTCAACATCACTCTTTTGTGCAATTACCAGACGACAAGTATGAGCCTAGAGAATTTGATCCACGTTCTGGCTATATCTCGATTAGTTATCAAGATTATGCTACTCCTATCGATCAGCCTTTAACTAAGCGCTTTATCATTCGCCATCGTCTCGAAAAGAAAAATCCCAAGGCACGCATGAGCGAGGCCGTTGAGCCTATCGTCTATTATCTAGACCCTGGTGCTCCAGAACCGGTAAAGTCTGCCTTACTCGATGGTGCTCGCTGGTGGAACCAAGCCTTTGAGGCTGCTGGCTATAAAGATGCCTTCCAAGTAAAGATTCTACCAGAAGATGCCGATCCGCTCGACGTACGCTACAATGTCATCCAATGGGTGCACCGCTCTACCCGCGGGTGGTCTTATGGGGCCTCGGTGATCGACCCTCGTACTGGAGAAATCATCAAAGGGCACGTTTCCTTAGGTTCTCTACGCGTGAGGCAGGACTTTTTGATTGCCCAAGGGCTCATCGGCCCGTATGAAGCAGGTAAAGAACCCTCAGGGAAAATGCTCGAAATGGCCCTATCGCGCCTCCGTCAACTCTCAGCCCACGAAGTGGGGCATACCATCGGCTTGGTGCACAACTATGCCGCCAGCGTCAATGATCGCGCCTCTGTAATGGATTATCCCCATCCGTATATCAGCCTGAACGACAAGGGAGAAATGGATTTTAGCAAAGCCTATGATGTAGGCATTGGCGCATGGGATAAAAGAGCCATCATCTTTGGCTATCAGGATTTTCCCGAGGGGACAAATGAGTCAGATGCTTTGCAAGCGATTATGCAGGAGACGATAGATGATGGCCTATTGTTCATTACTGATTATGATGCTCGCGCTCGCGGAGGGGCTCATCCGATTGCTCATCTTTGGGACAACGGTCAAACTGCTTACGGTGAATTGAATCGTGTTTTAAGTTTGCGTAAAAAGGCCTTGGAAAATTTCGGTGAGCAAATGATCCCCGAAGGCATGCCTATGGCTACCCTAGAAGATGTATTGGTGCCGGTCTATTTTGCTCATCGCTACCAAGTCGAAGCAGCGGTCAAAGTTGTAGGAGGGCTCCGTTATACCTATGCCGTCAGGGGTGATGGTCAAAGCCCGGTCGAAATGATCCCTAAAGCGGAACAAAAGGCCGCCTTGGAAAGTGTACTCGCTACTATAGAACCCGCTAACTTGGCTATCCCTGAACATATTTTGGAGATCATTCCGCCTCGTCCTCCGGGCTTTTGGCGCGGACGCGAACATTTTAAACCCGCCACTGGCTTCACTTTAGACCCGATGGCGGCGGCGGAAGCTAATCTGAGTCATACGCTTGCTTTATTACTCAATCCTCAGCGTATGGCCCGGCTGGTCGAGTTTAGTGCCAGAACAGAGGAACTATTGAGTCTAAGGGATGTGCTCGCCGCTGTCAGCGAAAAAGCCTGGGAAAAGAAAGCAGAATCTTTGATGCATGAGTCCTTGCGACAAGTGGCGCAAAAGAGTGTCATTCAGCATTTGATCCAACT
>CAZHOC010001565.1:0-1698 GCA_964534295.1 uncultured Bacteroidia bacterium
AAACTCGTTCCGAGTTGTGGGTAACCAGGCTCAATCCCAAAGGTGCCTGAGCCGGTATCGCCCCCAAATAGGGAGATAGCATCTAGAGACACCGTAGAAGTGGGGTCCAAATGCGTATTGTCATCAGAATCAATCGTGAGCGTAAAAAAGGCGAGGCCTGCACCACTAGGGACTGCTCCCTCAAAGGCTCCGATAGTGGAAGGAGAACTTACTGTTATACTCCCTGAAACGCCGCCTCCAAGACTAAGAATGACTTCAGATTCTCCAGCAGCACCGGATACGATGACTGAATTGTTAGAACCGTCTGTTTTGAGGGCACCACCACTTACGATGATGTTAAGTGCTGCACTAGCTTGCTGAGGTGCAAGTCCAAGAAGGATGAAAGTGAGAAATACGAGATAGGGGGATCGTGGGGGAACAATAATTACCTTTTCCAAAGCTTGCCTTTAATGTGTTAGGAATAGAAAAGTAATTATGCTTCATACGATTTTTGGGATTATACTAACAAATGTAGTACACGAAATTTTCGAATTCTCCCTTTTTCGGAGCAAAATATTACAGGCCTTTTATCAACCATAAGCCCTCAAGATCGCTTGTAAATCTTCGAGGGTATTCGCTTCGCGAACGTCTTTATCTTGCCGCCAGCGCAGCATTCGTGGAAATCGGAGGGCAACGCCCGATTTATGCCGCGTCGAGCGAGCAATACCTTCAAAGCCGATTTCAAACACCAACTCTGCCTTTACGGAGCGGACCGGTCCGAATCTTTCTAAGGTATTTCGCTTGACAAAGGCATCCACCTTTTTCATTTCTGCATCGGTCAGCCCAGAGTAGGCCTTGGCAAATGGCACCAATTTATCTCCATCCCAAACGGCAAAAGTATAGTCAGAATACAAATTAGCCCTACGACCATGCCCTCTTTGGGCATAAATCATCACTGCATCAATGGTCAGCGGATCTACTTTCCACTTCCACCAATCCCCTCTTTTGCGGCCTACCTTATAATCAGAATCATATCTTTTCAGCATCAAGCCTTCGCTATGCTGCTCCCGAGCTTGGTCTCTTAAGGCTGCTAATTCATCCCAGTCGGCAAACTTTGCCTCTGGCGAAAGCAGCAATTTATCAGGCCGATTTACGGTCTCCACCACTTGGCCGAGATGTTCTCTTCTTTTTTGAAGCGGCCACAGCCGAACGTCTTCTCCCTCCCATTCCATCAAGTCATAAGCCATGATGATCACTGGACAATTTTCCAGAACCTTTTTGGTAACATTTTTTCGTCCAATCCGGGTTTGCAGCAATTGAAAACTCAAGGGTCTTCCTTCTTTATAAGGTAGGAGCTCCCCATCGATCACCGTCCCATCGGGCAAAGCCAGCGCCATCTCCTCTAAGTCAGGAAACTTTTCCGTAATCAATTCCTCTCCCCTACTCCACAAAAACCAATGCCCGTCCCGTTTGATGGTCTGTGAGCGAATACCGTCCCATTTCCATTCTGCTTGCCAATGCTTAGGATCGCCCAGACTTTCGGTTTCAGCGTCCAAGGCATAGGCTAAATAAAAGGGATAAGGCTTAGAGATATCATCTCTGATGTTTTCAGAAAAAAGTAAGCTCTGATAATCAGTATTGTCTGGCGTCCAATTGCCCATTAAGCGGTGCGCGATCGCATTGGTGTCTAGCCCCGTATGCTTACTCAGGGCTCTTACC
>CAZHOC010001566.1:0-1697 GCA_964534295.1 uncultured Bacteroidia bacterium
ATGGCAACCAACAAGTTCAGAATCCTACGAACCCTACTAATGTACAGACACAAAGGCCTCAAAAGACGGCTGATGATTATTTCTATTTAGGTCAGGAAAACAGCAATGTAGATGACTTAACAGGTAGGGGAAATAATATTCAAACAGGTGACGATTTTGAACCTTATTCTATTTTTAATGAGGAAACCAACCGTAATACAAACCCAAATAATCCGGGTTCTTCGGCTGCTCCTTACAACTTCAATGTTTCTCCATCCAATGGTTCTTCATTGCAGTCGCCAACTCCACCGAGTACAAGGACGGATAACTCAGGAATGAACTTTGGTACCTTACTACCAGAAAACAAACCTAGTACATTCAACAGTCCGGTTCCCGGCGGAGGTAATGTTTCTTCTTCAGCAGTACCCAACAACAATACTGCTCCTTCTCAGTCGGGAAGAGTATCACATAAAGTAAAAAGAGGAGATACACCTTCTTCTATTGCTAAACAATACGGTTTGCCATTAAATCAAATATTGAGGGCAAATAATATAAAAAGAAGGACGAAATTAAGGCCGGGAATGACTATTTACTTAAATTAATTGTTCTCATAAAAAAAGCCTTTCGCCGGTGGCGAAAGGCTTTTTTTTATTTCTTCTTCTTTTGAGCTTTTTGCTGCTCTTGTATCTTTCTCTGTTCTTCCAACATTTCTTGTAGTCTTTGTTGGAACTTCCCTTTCTTCTTGGGTTTCTCTTTATTCTTACGAAGTTCTTTCAGGATTTTATCCTTATCGATGATGTAATTCTTAGTAACTAGTGTCTGAGTGATGTTGATCAGGTTACTAAAGAATAAATAAGCGGTCAACCCAGATGCATAACTATTGAAGAAACCAAGGAACATAACCGGCATGATGTACTGCATGTATTTCATAGCAGGGTTAGCAGACATGTCCATGTGCTTTGAGTTATAGTAAGTATAAATCAAGGTTGTAATGGCCCAAAGAACAGTAAACAAGCTAATATGAGAGCCGAAGCCTAATGGGATTTCAAAAGGCAAACGAGCAATAACATCATAAGAAGACAGATCGGTAGCCCATAAGAAAGGAGCTTGTCTAAACTCGATGGCAGCAGGGAAAAAGCGATATAAAGCAAACCAGATTGGCATCTGTAGTACAATTGGCAAACAGCCACCCAATGGATTTACACCAAACTCCCTGTACATCTTCATTTGTTCCATGCTCTGTTTTTGGCTGTCATCTTTATGCTTTTCTTTTACTTTTTCCAATTCCGGCTTCAAAGCACTCATCTTCGACTGAGAGTAAAGCATTCTATAGGTCAAAGGATACAAGGCCAATTTAATCAAAATCGTAAGGAACAAAATGACAATACCTTTGCTGCCGATGAAAGTAGAAAGGAAATTGAATATTGGTCTTACAATCCACCTGTTAATGGTACCGAATACACTCCACCCAAAAGGAATTACGTCTTCCATATTTTCACCAAAGGCACGCAAGCGCTTGAACTCTTTTGGCCCAAGGTAGAATTCCATATCGAAGGTTTCAGATCTGTTCTTATTGAAAGGCAAAACCAAGTTGGTTTCGAGTCTTTTCAAATCTATATCATCCTCTTCCATCACTTCAATAGCAAATTCACCGCCCAGAAACTTATCTTTTGCCAATAGAGTACTGGTAAAGAACTGGTTAGAATGAGAAATCCACT
>CAZHOC010001567.1:0-1695 GCA_964534295.1 uncultured Bacteroidia bacterium
GATAGGAGGTTTCTAGCTTATGTTTGTCGGTAACGCGGTCAGCATCAATACGTCCGGTTAGTTCTGTACCCGTAAAGCTTTGCTCACCGTCAAAACTACCACTGCCACCAATATTAAATACCCAATAGTTCCAGGGATCTTCGGTCTCGGAATCCATCTCGTTTGCTTCTGCCACTTCGGCCTCAGCAATTTGGTAGTCGATTTTGTTTAGTAAATCTGTCTGCAGCAAATAAGGTAAAAGCCCCTGTTTGATCCCCTTGACAAATTGGTCGCGCCTAATGGCATCGGTAGCATTGGGGTCGACGCTATAATTTAGGGTGTCCCGCAAATCTTTATACTCTCCCTCTCCCACAAATACCAATTGCACCTGCCTGCCTCCTGCTCCGGTCCGTTGTTGGGTAGCCAAGATATAAACGTCTGCTTCTTGGCGATTGAGCATATAGTTGACAAAGCGAATCTCTTGTTTGATGTAGCGAAAATCGCAGCCCATTTGGCAGTCGATAAATATGCCAATCGGGTTTTGAGCAAATAGCGGAGAAAGGAAGGCCCAAAAGCTTAGGCTGAGTAATACACGCGAGAAGTACATTGGATTATGCCGTTAGTGAAGCATAAAGGTACAGAAAGCTCGCTTTTCGAAACTGCTATATGTTTTGCGACAAGGCAATGCCTTGTCGCATACTAGAGAGGCATTGCCTTGGCCTCAAAAAATCTTAATCAAACCTATTCATTAGGCATTCTCGTCGAATGCATCATTTTGAGCCTCCAGCCTTTGGGAGTTTTTACCGCTAAGGCACTTTCGAGCCATTGGCGCTTGGCCAGTAAAGTATCGGCTCGAATAAACTCTGCGTGATTATGGTAAGCCATCTGGATGGAGTTACCGTATTTCTCAATGGAGATGTACTCCATACTGTTTTTGCGCAGTGGTCGATCGTCTCTGGTTAACTGACCTCTGATATAAGTCTTGATACGGTCATTATCCCAGACTTCCCCATGCTCGAGGATGATAAAATCGTCGGTATGATAATCAGCGATCGCAGTCGAATCTACTCCTCCCCAAATCTTATCAAATGATCCTTGGATTAGCTCTTTGGCGATTTCTTCCTCCTCTGGACTCAAGACATTTTGGGCCTCCTGATTTGGAGCTTGGCAGGCTATGAAGAGAAGTAGGAGTATGATGGGTAATCTCATGTTTTTCTTTGTTTTTGTTACTGCTTCGCAGAACGCTCGTTTGGCGACAAGGCATCGCCTTGTCGCAAAGGAAGGCAATGCCTTGCCGCATCACTGGGAGGAGCTAACGACTATCATTGGTTCGCTCAGCCTGAATCATCGGCAGACGGATTTGAGAAGGATAGCGCGCTGAGTGATGGATTTGATTGCGGGCAATGACGCCTTCAGACTCATCGAAGTTATTGCCGCCCGTATTGAGATTGCGGGTAAAGCGCGGGAAATTGCTGCTAGAGATCTCAATGCGAATGCGGTGCCCTTTTGCAAAATAATTGCTGGTAGCCATGGGAGTCATCTTAAGCTCATAGACTTCTCCATCTTCCATAAAGACTTCTTTGTCGTAGCCTTCACGGTATCTAGCTCTTTGGATCGTCTCATCGAGATTATAGGCTCTGCCGTCAGGATAGACATCAATCAATTTGATGGTAAAGTCCGTATCCTTAGCGTCCGAAGCTACATAAAGAGTAGTTT
>CAZHOC010001568.1:0-1682 GCA_964534295.1 uncultured Bacteroidia bacterium
CACAAAAGGCTATTTATAGATCAGTTTTGATGGCTTTCATTCCGCAGATACATGAGTTTCTTGCTAGGCATTTACTACTTTTGCTGCCTACATCATTACCTAAGCATAGATCTACTATGAAAACTCAGCACATACTGTTTGTGGGTATGGTAGCAGTTGTGGGCATGATTGCCTACTATGCGTTCAATACCGCTCAAACCGACGATGAATATATTAAGGAGTTGCAATCTTTTAGGCAGGAGAAGAACCAGAGATTTTTGGTTAGCGAAGATTCACCCTTAGATAAAGCCCAGCGGGAGGGCTTTGACTCGCTTCAATACTTCCCGCCCAATTTGGGTTATAGAGTCACTGCTGAGTTGGAATGGCTAAATAACTCTCCCGTATTTTCCCTTCCCACTTCTCAAGACGGCAAAACTCAGGATTTTAGGAGGGCAGCTGTAGCTAGGTTTGCCATTAATGGAGAAAAGCAGGAGGTGGTTTTATTAGGGTCGGCAGAACGCCCCGACGAGCCTTACCTCTATTTATTCTTCCAAGACCCAACCTCTGGTAAAAGCACTTATAGTGCTGGCAGGTATGTGGAAGTGGAAAAGAGGAGGAAAAAAACAGGGATCATAGACTTTAATAGAGCCTATAATCCCTACTGCGCATATAATGACTACTATATTTGCCCCATGCCTCCCAGAGAGAACAGGCTTTCTGTTCCAATAGAAGCGGGGGAGAAAAATTACCAACCTATCGATGTCAACCCTTAATACTCCTGTTCTTATTGTAGGTGCCGGCCCAGCGGGAACAGCTGCCTCCTTGTTTTTATCACAAAGGAAAATCCCGCATATTATACTGGATAAGTCTAGCTTTCCTCGCGATAAAATATGCGGAGATGGCCTGACCATAGAGGTCATGCACCACCTCAAGCTGCTCAACCCAGACTATTTGCGGGAGCTGTCCGAAACTGCCGAATTCCTGCCTAGCTGGGGAGCAAAGGCAATTGCCCCTAATGGTAGGGAGATGTTTCTTGAGTTTGAGGAAAACAATCTTCCTTATGCCCCTTTTTACACCTCTAAGAGGTTGAATTTTGACGAGTTCCTTCTTTCCAAGCTTTCGGGAGAGTATGTGCAGGTATTCTTGGAAACAGAGGTGAAAAGCTTAGAGAGAAGGGAGGGCAAAATTTACGTGAAGGCAGAAAGAAAAGGTGGTGAAGCCGCTGGGATAATCACGCTGGAGAAAGACTCAGGTGAAATTTTCCATGAAGTGATCGGAGATTATCACCGACTTAGCAGCCGCTGCGTCAAATTTCATGCGGATTAAACAAAAAACTCCGTGTCTTTGATCAACACGGAGTTCATATTAACTTTATTCAGACTGTTTTAATCGAACAGTTTCAACTTAGATCGTCATGATATCATCTTCCTTTTGGGATAGGATATCGTCTATTTTTTTCACGTGCGCATCCGTCATTTTTTGCACTTCATCTTCTGCATCTTTGATCATGTCTTCGGATGCCCCATCTTTCAATAACTTCTTGAGAGAATCATTGGTGTCTTTCCGAGCGTTTCTAACACTGATTTTTCCATTTTCTGCTTCTGCCTTAGCTTGCTTTACCAGTGCTTTACGTCTTTCTTCCGTTAAGGCGGGAATATTAATACGGATCAATTCGCCATCGTTATGAGGATTGAAACCTAGAT
>CAZHOC010001569.1:0-1681 GCA_964534295.1 uncultured Bacteroidia bacterium
CCAGTGAATAAAACTCCGGTCCCGGCTCCAATAAGAGCGCTACTCCTTCAATATTGCCACTTTCGTTTGCCCAGAATTTCTTGATCTCTTCGATTGAGTATTTGATTAGACCGGCGGCCGGATCCGCCACATAGGCAACCTGGCCTTTTACTTTGTATAAAACCACAAAGTGATTTTGCCTCCAGTGAAGGATGCAAGGAAACGGTTTTTCGGCCTTCAAAATTTCAAATGGAATTTTGACAGTCATGGTTCTAAACCCAACTTTCTCTGCTGCCTCACTAAGACCTGTCATTGAGACCCCCTGCCGGTCAATGGCCGCATTGTCTCTTAGAAATCCAAGTGAATATTCTTTGCCATAAAATTTGCAGATCATCCTAAGGCAGGATGGACCACAATCCATGGAATCAAGTTGTTTAAAGAAGGGGAATTTTGCCATCAATAAAATCCGGTTAGGCTCGGCAAACATACAATTTTGCCTTCAAAAACAATTATCTACTATTTTCTGGAATACCAGAGCTTGAATTGACTGAGTATTCGTTCTATTAGCCTTAGCTCTTTAGTCAAAATCTGCGCTGTACCGCTCATCTCCTGCGTGAAGGAAAGTTCATTTCCATAGTTGGTCATAAGCTGGTCTGGGAGCTCTACTTTGACCATATAATTACCATCTCTGGCCACCTCAGAAATACCGATGACCCTCCCCGAAATATTGCCAAATTCCTGGTAGGGAAAGTTATCCAACCGGATGTTTACCTGCTGGCCCACCTCTATTTTACCAAAGCCTGAACTCGGCGTTTCACAGATTCCGAATAGTTCCTCTTTCCTGGGAAGAATAACCATAAGCTCATCTCCGGCATTAATAAACTGATTCTCGTCCAGAAGCTTAAAATAACTGACGGTCCCTTTAATCGGAGCTCTTAGAACAAAATTCTGATCCCAGGAATTTATTTCATTCAAAGCAAGATCAATTGCTTTACGAACTTCCAGTCTCGATTGCTTTAAGTTCTCGAGACGGGTAGCAATTAGCTCTTCTCGCTGGATCGAAAGATTTGAAAGCTCGGCATTGTTGATTCTTAATTCGGATAGCAGGTCATTTGAACGCTGTTGGTCCGCAAGGAAAGTTTTCTTGGTATTCTCAAAATCCTGGGTAGCGATGACCTTTTGTGCCAGAAGAGTGGAGTCACGCTTAAATTGAGATCTACTCAGCCTCAGCGTATTATTGGTGGTTGAAATTTGTTTTTTAGTACGTGCGATGACCTCTCTTATTCGGATCACGTCAGAGTCCAGCCTTCGTTTCTTGATGTCAAAGAGTGGGTCATTTAGGATACGGATAAGCTCATTATGAGACGCTATTACGTTAGTAAACGAATTAGATAGCGTCCCAAGGCTGTCGATGAATGGAACTTGGCTGACATTGTCTTCAGTAAGCGTTGATTTAATATCCTCCATCAGGAGTCGAGCTTTGAAGACGGATTGCGCCCTACTGGATGAGGTAATGACACCTACCATCTCCCCGGCTCCAATCTCGTCTCCGTCTTCAACAGTAAGTAGTTTTAGATATCCATTTTGTCTTGCTGTCACTGCAGTGGGGAGCTTTGGTGTGGTGATGATGATTTTGGCAGATATGATGTCGGGATACTTGATCAGATATGCTCCTGTGACGATGATGAGGACCAGAATCAAC
>CAZHOC010001570.1:0-1678 GCA_964534295.1 uncultured Bacteroidia bacterium
TATCTGCAGGCTATAGGCGATCATGGCCAACCAAGTAAGCCAAGGGCTGAGGCTTTCGTCCGGTAGCAAAAAGATTTTATCCGCGACTAAGGCCAGAGGATCGGCGATGAGTACTTTCTTAGCAAGGCCAATCACAAAGCGCTTGATGCCCACTAGGTTTTGCTCCCAATCGATCTTGCGCTCTTTGAGCTGAGGATAAAAAGTCTCATAACGCACGATGGGGCCAGCAATCAACTGGGGGAAAAATGCGATATAAAGGCCTAAGTCAAGCGGATTGTTTTGGGGAGGATATTTGCCGCGATATAAGTCAATTTGATAGCTCAGGGCTTGAAAAGTAAAAAAGGAAATGCCAATCGGCAGGCTGAGATTGACCGCAGGGATGAGCCAGGAGACATTATCAAAAAGTAGCAGCAATTGGTTGAGGTTGCCGACCAAAAAGCCAGCGTATTTGACCACTACCAAAAGGCCCAGATTGAAGCTCACGGCTAGCGTAAGCCAAAGCTTTTGCTGCGGTGATTGAGCGCCGACCTTGAGGCCAAGGAAGTAATTAGTAATGATGGAGGCTAGCATCAAAAAGGCCCAAGCACCTTCTCCCCAGGCGTAAAACCACAAGCTCAGCAGCAAGAGCCAAACGTTCCGCGCTTTAGCGGGCAACAAAAGATTGACCACCCAAACTAGCGGTAGAAATAATCCCAAGAAGCTGAGTGAGCTGAAGAGCATGCACGAAGGTAAGAGGAATGTGAGAAAAACTACTATCCGCCTGTTTTTTAATAGGAAGCAGAAGTAAGCTTAACTGAGTTTGAATCATAATTTCTGGACCCAACTCCATTTTCTCTGGTATAAGCAAGTCGCAGGGCAAATAGCACTTGTAAGAGTGGGGCAGCATGCAGCCCTAAAAAAGCTAAAAGGAGATGTGGGAGTGTGCTCGACTTAAGCCAATAAATATTAAATGATTGTTAAATCTTTGACGTAGATATTTCGGTAGCTTGAAATGTTATTCAGTCAAACGAATAATCCAAAAGTCGTAATGCTCCTTACCCTTTTTAGAAAACCAATACTACTGCTCTTATATAGTACTTGGCTGGTGCCTCTTTTTGCTCAAACACCCATTGGGACGGAATCAGTACCAGCATCGAATTTTATCAATGAAACATATTGTTTTGATTTAGATTTTAGCCTTACTGGCGATCCGGGCTATGGGCCATATTATAGGCTCATGCTACCTCCGGATGTAACCCTTAAGAGTGTAAGCTTCTTAGGAACTAGTCTTACGACTGTAAAAGTCGGCGCTTTTCCTGATGGTACTCCTGCTCTCAATGATCCGATAAGTAAGACGAGCGTAACAGCCAGTGATGGAGCAGTAAGTGGTGATACTTTGTATGTATTAAGCTATCCAATTGGTTCGGTGGTCTCCACTACTCCTGATTTGACCTTTTCGGTATGTGTGGAGTTTTTGGACGATGCAACAATTGACTCAAATTATGTTTACAAATTCCAGCCGGGCCTCCAATATGGAGACACTCCAACTGGAGATAATGGAGCCATATTGGGCACTACCATTACCGCCAATAGCAAGCCCGCTTTGGTGGAATTTACTAAATCCAATAATGCTCCAGAATCTGAAAGAGCACCAGGTAGCTCTTGGCCTTTTACCTACACTCTCAATGTTGATATTGCC
>CAZHOC010001571.1:0-1394 GCA_964534295.1 uncultured Bacteroidia bacterium
ACTTCCTTTCCGACCCACTCATGTTTTTCCGTACCTGGGAGGGTGGACTGGCGAAAAACTCATGAAGGGCGGAAGAAGTCTGGATGCCTCAAGGAAATGGGTAATATGGTTGGGTGCCATATTTGTAGTCCCTGTTCTCGGCTGCTTATATGTTGACTCACCGTACGTCGCCATCGCCCTAATCAGTTTTGCCTTGTTTGCCACACAGTTCAAACAATCAGCACTATTTACCTTACCGATAGATTTGTTCCCCGCCAGGGAAGCGGCTTCCGTATGGGGGATTTCGGGCTCCGCCGGCAGTTTCGGTGCGATGCTATTCACACCTTTGATCGGTTGGATGATCGATACCATCTCTTATTCTCCCGTATTCGTCATCGTTAGTTTCCTACATATTCTGTCAGCACTCTTCGTGATGATCTTTATTCCTAGAATAAGGCAATTGGCCTAGTAAGCCGAGCAAATACCTTCAAATTAAAGGACTATGAAAAAGATTGGGATCCTTTTGCTTGCCAGTGTTTTCTTTTGGCTTGGCGCTTGCCAATCCGCAGAGAAAAAGATGGATAATAAGCCATTAACGGCCGAGCAGATCATGCAATTGGCTCATGAAAAGGCGGGAGGTGAGTTTTGGCAAAGGCCTTTGTCCTTGAGTTTGATCGGACATGCCGTATTTTATCAAGGAGATACCGCCTTTCAGCATGAAAAGCACAACATGTGGCGCGTATTTGAACGTACCAAGACCGATGCACATGCTGCGAATGGGAAAGTTCGTATCGAATCTTTCCGTCAGGAAAAACCAGTTTTTGTGGTAACCTTTGATGGGCAGAACACCTACGATCTATCCGGGAAACAAGAACCATCTGCCGCTGATCAGCGCTGGGCCTCCAACTTTGGCTACGGCGCCATCCGTCACGCCTTAGACGAAGGCTATCAACTGGAACTCGTAGGGGTAGATACAGTGAAAGAAGAGCAGGTCCACTGGATTAAGGTAATTGATCCTAAGCAAGGAGAAACCTTTTTTGGAATAGATCAGGAGGAATATAAAATCGTTAAGGTGGGCTTCCAGACGCCCAGAGGATGGCATGAACGCATTTACTCGGACTTCTTTAGCAAGCCAGAATACCCGTGGTTACAATCCGGTAGGGTAGAATTGTACTATGAAGGAGTATTGGCCAACGAAGTATTCTGGACGGACTTTGAAGTCAATGAAAGCCTGCCTGATTCCCTCTTCGTATTACCCTAATTCCCTTAAATCCTATAACTTGAAGAATCGACGACTCGTTTTGGCTGCTCGCCCCGGGGATCTCATTAAAAGCACGGATCTCGCATTACAGGAGGTCGATATTCCAGACTTAGAAGAAGGCCAATTCTTAATCCGTGTCCTATACCTTTCCTTG
>CAZHOC010001571.1:1433-1677 GCA_964534295.1 uncultured Bacteroidia bacterium
CATCGAACAACCTTTGCAGATCGGGGATCTGATGCGTGGGCGTGGGGTAGGGGAGGTGATCCAAAGCCGCCATGCTGATTTTCAAGTGGGTGATATTGTACAAGGGAAATGTGGTTGGCAGGAGTATGTCGTATGCGATGGCTCACCCTATTACATGATGTATAAAGTAAGGCAGCGAAGTTTACCCTATTCAACGGCTTTGGGCGTACTGGGTATGACTGGCTGTACATATTACTTCGGTTTG
>CAZHOC010001572.1:0-578 GCA_964534295.1 uncultured Bacteroidia bacterium
GTCAAACATCTAGTCTATAACACCAGCGGGATCATGGATTATCCACGCCTGCAACGGCCTAGCGGAAAGTCTTGGGTAACCTTCAACTACTTCGATGTCGATGAATGTATCGCCACTTCGCTGGCCCAAGATACCTTGCTTTTTAAGCCAGGAGAGCATTGGGACTACTGCAATGTCAATTTTATGCTGCTCACCAAAATTGTCGAGAAGGTGAGCGGGCAAAGCTTCGCTGAATTTGCTAAGAGTCAACTATTTGATCCCTTAGGGATGAAAAACACCTTCATCCATGATGACATCACTCAGATTGTCAAAAGGCGAGTTACTCCCTACAACCCAAGGAATCCCGAATACCTAAAAGGCTATGCTGAGTATGGCATTAGGCTAGGAGAGGAAGGGAAATTCATTCAGCACCATCGCAATTCCCCACACTATGGCGGAAGTGGAGTGGTTACCACCATAGAAGATATCCTCATCTGGAGCAAAAATATGGATAGCCATGCGTTTGGAGGCGAAGCCTTTTATGAACTGATGCATCGAACGCCAAAGTTTGATCATGATCGGGACAATCGAGCCTTTGG
>CAZHOC010001572.1:611-1676 GCA_964534295.1 uncultured Bacteroidia bacterium
TGGGAGGGGGGAGATTGGGGCATTAGCTCCCAGCTGATCCGTTTTCCTGAGCAAGGAGTAGCGATCGTCGTGCTTTCTAATCTCGGTTCAGGGGAAGCGTCCCGCAAAGCGAACGCCATAGGAGACATCTTAGTCGAGGCCGGGATTATCGAATAATAGGTTAGGAATCTGGGTTGATCATATAGCGAGCTCTGGCTCCATCACTGATATCCTTTCGAAGTTCAAAGGTAAAGTCGGCGATCGTAGCGGTTTCGCTTTCTTGCAAGTCATCCCTATAAGCTTGGCGCTCATCACTAGCAGCCTGCCAGCTCTGATAGGTCTCGCGGGTGATCACATAATTGGGGTGCTTGGCACTAGTTTGCACTTCGTGCAGGTAAAAGGACTCAGCATATTGATCGATCTCTAAGCCCTTCTGCTTTTTCGCTTCTTCTTTGAAAGTCTTGAGGAGTGCTTTTTTCTTTCGTTGGACGCGTTCCTCGAAGAGGGCCTTTTGTCCTTTATTGCTTTCCCAAAGCTTACGATTTTTGCGTTTTACCCCTCTGGAAGTATCATAATTACGATCGATCCACTTTTGGATCCCTTCCTCAACGTTTGCACTGAGTAGGTCTTCACTGTTTTGGACAAAGTGCCGTAACCAAGTACTCTGGGCTTCCATATAAGCCAACAGATTGGCAAAAAGGTCTTCAAAAAAGCTTGCCTGCGGAGATTCCGAAGTATGAAAACCTAGGCTGAAATTGAGGACCATTTGGAGGAATACCAGTCGTTCCCATTGCTCCTCATCACTTAGATAATCGATGCTACTGGCTCTGAGATTTACCTGTTCGGTTACGAGGTGGAAAAGGATGGCGCGCTTGAGACTTTCCAAAGCTTTGCCTTCTCCCAGGCTTTCTGTTTGCTCGTCAAGAAACTGCTGTAAGATATCCTGAGACTCCCAAATGGTGAGGCCTAGGGCGAGATAAAACTGGGCGTCTTCGCCAGCAAAGAAGCTGCCTTTGCGTAGCATCTCCTCATCTACACTGATCCCAAGGAGATTGCCACCATTGACTTTGTGAGGCCCTTGACGGA
>CAZHOC010001573.1:0-1673 GCA_964534295.1 uncultured Bacteroidia bacterium
GGATTAGCTCCTTCGCAGGGCGCAGTCTCTTCCTCAAAACTTAAGATTTCAAAGCCTCGGCTGATGAGGCCATTCAGTACCGTCGATAAGGTATGTCTGTATTCCTGGGGACTTACGATCTTGACTTCCTGATTGTCTTGATTATAAAAATTCCAGTGCGGATCGGAGGTCTGAATCGGATGCCCATCTACATAGGGTTGCCAGATCGGATAGCCCTTACCTTGCCAAAGATCTTCTGCTTGCCACTCACTGCCCCAGCAGCCATCCTTCCAGGTGCCATGCACATAAGGATTGTGAAACATCAGATCATAAATGCCTCCCGATTTGAGCACTCGGGTGATTTCATCAAAGACAGGCAGCACACTAGAAACATAATTGATCGAGTAGGGTTGGTACACTATATCGAAAGACTTGTCTGCAAACATAGAGAGGTCTCTCATATCGGTCTTCACCGTTTTGATTTTTTTGTTGTAGTGTTGAGCTACCAAGGCTTCTTTTTCCAGTTGACGCTCGCTAAAATCTACTACCGTTACTTCCGCTCCTAACAATGCAAACGCAATACTCTGTTGGCCACCGCCGCAAGCTAGGCATAGTACCTCTTTGCCATGGAGTGATTCTCCATAAAATTCGGGCTTACCTATGTATTCCTGAGCTTTTGCGGGAGTCAGATCCATTTTGGGAATGGAACAAAGCACCCCTTCTTGGGCCAATTGATCCCAGATGATTTCGTTTTGCTGGCTAGTGTTTTCCATATGTCTGTGTGAGGACTAAATGTTGGAGATTAAGTCTACTATTTGCTTTATGCTTTAAATCTTGGCTATGAACTATATTACTTCCATCCGTGCTTGCTGTCTTTGGGCAGGCTTATTTTTATTTACCATTACACTTAGCGCTCAAACGCCCTATTACTTTCCCGAGAGAGGGGCTGAGTGGGAAAGCAAGCCTGCGCAGGACTTAGGCTTTGACGCAACAAAGCTGGCTGAGGCAGTTGCATTTGCTGAATCGCATGAGTATAGCGGCCCACGAGATTTACGCCAAGCTATCCTCAAAGGTTTTGAGCGAGAACCCTTTCACCAAATATTAGGTCCCACCAAAAAACGCGGTGGCCCCGCGGGTATGATCTTACGCAATGGCTATGTCGTTGCTCAATGGGGCGATACCCGACGCGTCGATATGACCTTTAGTGTTACCAAGAGCTACCTTTCCACTGTAGCGGGATTAGCGTTCGCCGAAGGCTTGATCCAAGACCTCAATGATCCCGTCGGTAGGTATGTTTGGGACGGGACTTTTGGTGGTGCCCACAACGCTAAGATCAATTGGTCTCATTTGTTGACTCAATCTTCTGATTGGAATGGACAACTCTGGGGCGGTTATGACTGGGCAGATCGTCCGCCAAGAGAAGGGGATCTAGATGATTGGCAGTTTCGCAGTCTCAATGAACCCGGGACGGTTTTTGAATACAATGATGTTCGCGTCAATGTATTGGCTTATTCACTATTAAACGTTTGGCGTAAACCTCTGCCAGTGGTCTTGAAAGAGCAAGTCATGGACCCTATCGGGGCTTCGCCCACTTGGCGTTGGTATGGCTATGAAAACTCTTGGGTTAATATCGACGGTCTCGAAATGCAATCAGTTAGCGGCGGTGGCCATTCTGGTGGAGGCTTGTTTATCAG
>CAZHOC010001574.1:0-1673 GCA_964534295.1 uncultured Bacteroidia bacterium
ACCAACGTGCTCACCCTGGATGCCGCCCACTTGCTGGACGGGGTGGGGTTTCATTGAGAAACGGCAAGTTGGCGTCACTATATTTTCTTAAGTCATACCATTTTGGATAACAGGGATGTCAGGATCACTGCTCATTGATAATTGGTTACTGCAGGATGTTGGTGAATGCTTGGCATCTGGGCTGACAGCAGATAAATACAGTTCGATATCGATAGATAGAGATACCAATTCACATGCCATTCTTGATGTACCATCCTCCGGCGTTCAGGTCGAGGCTCTGTTGGAGTTGATCGTCAATATTGTTTTGCGTGATGCGTTATATATTGATAGTGACTATGTTGAAACCTGGATAGAGCATGAGTCGATTTTTTCCCCTCTACTGACATCCGGCCTAGTCAGGGGAGTCGATTTTCCAACTGAAGACAAAGCTCTCATTGAAGCAAGAAAGCAAACAGTAAAAACCTTATGTGTCACCGACAGTCTTCTTCAAGAACAAACAAAAAATGAACAAATCTGGGCTGCTGGCAACGGTATATCTAATCCTTATATTTCTGCTGTAATTTGGGGGTCAGCAGGCATGCTTGCCAGAAGCCATGTCTATGAATCTCCATATTCTGGACACCCACTACGGAAAAAAATCATTCAACAGGCACTATTTACTACACCAAGGAGAGACCTGGTATCCGAGACACAGGATTGGCTGACAGCGAAAAGACTCCAACTGTATGAAACAGCCACACAAGATAGTGTTGGAAGAGTAGCATCAATTACACTGCCACCAGTAGCAATCGATGTAATCGAGGAAGCAACAGATATAAATCAACTTATACCTGTTGCCTATCAGTTACGCGATAAGTATTCAAAGATCCGTGAATGGTTAAAAGTCGTCCAGGAAGCAGTTGATTGTGAGGACCCTAAGGGTGTCGCGAAGTATAAAAAAACGCTTAATGCGGTATCAAAGGATCTAGATCGGGCATTGGGTAAATCTGATACGGGGAAAGTATCATTACAGATCGGTATAGATTGGCCAAGTGTTTCAATCGAACTGGGTACACTGGATCAAATTGCTAAAAGGTTTGGTATGCGTGCCATGATTAACAGTCAAATATTTTCGCCTAGAGGCGGGCATAGCGCAAAAAAATTACTTAGTATGTTCGGTGAGCGTAATTCAGGTGTGGGTCATGCCACATTGGAATATCTGCGAACAAATCGCATGTAGCAATGTAATAACTATTATAATAATTCTGATGACTTTAAAGCTGCATTCTCACATACGTGCAAGAATTATATTGTTTACACGTCTGTTAGGGCTTGAGAGTTTTCTTCAATCCAAGCACAAAGCTCTGCTTCAGTTAAGTTTCCGCCGGCTAAATCAGTTATCACTACTGTAGCTTCAACTTCGGGCGCTATTAATTCAAAACCATTCATCATTAGAAATGAATCAATTGCGACAAGCGCTACACGTTTATTACCGTCAGTAAAGCAATGGTTCCTGGCAAAGCCATACCCATACGCTGCAGCTAACTCAAAGACGCTTGGTGTTGGGTCATCGTAGATAAATTTTTGAGTAGGACGCGCTAATGTTGCACCTAGCTTATCGTCATCCACAGTTCCATCGAGACCGCCATGTTCGACGAGCATTTCTTTATGCATTACCCGAATTGCAGCTTCAG
>CAZHOC010001575.1:0-1668 GCA_964534295.1 uncultured Bacteroidia bacterium
TATTGCGCTCCCGAACAAATGACAGAAGGTACTTGGAATCTCTATCTAATTGCTGTCCATAAAAACCTGCAGGGCCAGGGGGCAGGCAGTCAAATTTTGGACTACCTGGAAAATGAACTACGGGCCAAGGGAGCGAGAATATTAATTGTGGAGACCTCTGGCTTGCCAGAATTCGACCTCACAAGGAAGTTTTATCACAAATGTGGCTATACTGAGGAAGCGAGAATTAGAGATTTTTATCAAGCGGGTGAGGATAAGATTGTATTTTGGAAGTCCTTAGGGTAGACTTGAACTAAAGCCTGACTGGATTGGCAAATAGAGATTTTGGTCATGCGAAATAAGTAAAACGGATCATTGTAGAGCCAAGCGTTCGGCAAAGCCGGTCCATTGATAAAAATCACCCACCATTGGATAAGTAGTTTGGCGTTTTTGGGGGATTAGCAGAAGCTGTACTTCAAAAAAATGAATATTATATGTAAATTTGTTTTGACCCTTCAGCCTGGGTCAACAGCCGTTATTTACGTAAGAATTCTGACCCCAAACACTCATGTCCAGAACAATCTCTCACGCCCAGAAGATTGAGCTGCCTTCCCTACACGATGTATTTGAACTCAAAGAAGCCATTCCAAAGAGTAAGGGCGAAGCTATGTATTGGCAAGCCAAAGGTTTATACATACTCGACAAGAAGGCTCGCTTACTTTGTTGACCGATGCCAGCGAGGAAGAGGTTAAAGCCTATACCCAAATGCATCTTAAGCTACGCCGTTATTATGAAGGGCGGGCATACATCAGCGCATTGAACCGAGCGCAAGAAGGCTTATACTATCACCGAGATCAGATTGAAGAGCAGGAGACTCTATTGAGTGAATACTATGAAATCCCTCCCGATAAACTAAGGATTGAGGACCTAGAGTTGATTCATCGGGTTTATTCGGAGATGATTCATTATCGGGACAACTTTGGTTTGAATCATCCCAACATCCAAGCCTCGGATATTTTGATCCTCACCCCACCCAAGCTCAATATTTGGCAAAGATTAGGCTTGCAAAACAAGCACAGTGTTTTGTTTCTAAACTTCCTGCCCAGCTCTGAGGCTCGTAATCAAGAGGAGAGCCTACATGAAATGTTTGCCGAATTGATCGGCCCTGCTTATCTAAACGAATTTAATCAGCTCGCTTAACTTGCCTGTAAGAATGCTCAGTCGAATTGAAACCATAGAAAACAGCCTGAAGAAGCGGAAAAGGAAACGGAATCTGATTGTCTTGCTTGGGACTTTATTACCGCTTTGCGGCCTGGTATTGGTAATGAATGGCCCAAACTTTCAGAGACCTTATGCTTCCTCTCTCCCTGTGGTCTCCACCGCAAATGAGCAGTCTTCTGAGCCAGCAAATGATCTCGAAAGGCAAATGACTGATACAGCAATGGCTGAGGATTCGGTATTAGGTACTGCTGCGCAGAACGATTCTCTCGATAAGAAGGCAAAGCAGGTGCAGGATATCCAGATCCAGCCAGAAACCATAGAGGGGGAGGTTGAAATTAACCAGCAAGCCTCATCTAATCCCGAACTCCTCACTGCTGAAAAGGTAGTGGTAAAAGAGTCAGCCTCAAATCCGACCCAAACAGCTTCAAAAGAGGAGGTTTATTACATTAGTATGCCTGCTTATGAAAG
>CAZHOC010001576.1:0-1668 GCA_964534295.1 uncultured Bacteroidia bacterium
ATAGTCTTTTCGGTAATTGTTTTGTCGAGCATCGTATCTGTCCGCATATCCTCTCCAAAAAGCATATAGCCGGGCTTCAGCGCACTCATACTCACCAAGCCGTAGGCGGGAAGTAATAACACAAAAGAGCCATCAGCAGGCTCCGAAATAGCTTTGGTAAGCGAATCAAGCGTTGCATTGTCGGTAAGCAGCACATTTGCTTCGAGAGGCTCCTGAGTAACCTTGTCGACAATCTTACCAAATAGGATAGGCGGAGTTACAAAGGGACGTAAACGAGGCACTTGCGGATCACTGAGGTTGGTGAGCCATATATCACCATTACCTTGGTGCCCAGCTAATGGAGTCCCTCCAGCCAATTGTTGGACCGTACCAATCATGATATAGCCTCCCTCCGGTAGCTGGAGGATATCATTCATCTCGTCCATAGCCTCAAACCCAATACTTCTAGACCAAATCCGCTCGCCCCTATCATTGGCTTTGACAATCCAAGCATCGAAATAGCCATTATTGCGTTCGATGTCCATAGAGCGAGACTTGGTCATCCCACAAAGGATAAAGCCGCCGTCTTCAGTAGCGGCCATTCCGCTCACCCCATCTGGCTTGCTGCCACCATAAGTTTGCGACCATTGGATATTGCCATTGGGATCGATTTGCAGCAGCCAGTAGTCTCCTAAGCCTCTTTGGGTCTCAATATGTCCATCAGTAGAAAAGGTCGTGCCTGCCATCGTAAGCATCCCATCGCTATCTAAATGACTATCAGCAATATCATCGTTGCGGGAACCACCATAGTTTTGCTGCCACTCGATTTCTTTTTTATCATTAAGCATAAAGACCCAAACGTCTTTTTGCCCAAAATTGAAGATTACATCCTGATCCTTGCGGTCGCTAGAATTGATTGCAATATATTTTCCTGGGCTAAACTCATGGAGCCTAACGGTCTTCTCATTGCCTAGTCCACCAAAATGTTTTTCCCAGATTAGGGATCCAGATTTATTGAGTTTACATATCCAGCTATCGAGACCGCCATGGTGTTGGGACTGCATACTACCGTTCTGGGAACCAGACTCCCCTCCCAACAAGAAATCCCCTTCACTGGTCTGAATCACACAATAACCCGTATCATCCCCTTTACCTCCCAGGATCTTGGTCCATTCAATCTGCCCGAGGCCATCAATCTTGACCACAAATACGTCAGTATCACCATGGAAGCCCTCAATATCAGAGGAAGCGGTAGAGCCAACCGCTAGGTAGCCATCGTCTCGGGTAGGTATGAGATCATGGAGGATTTCCTCGCCATTACCGCCCCATTGCACCCGCCAAAAGACCTTGTCTTGGGTAGCCATTTTGAGGATGATCACATCCTTATCTCGTATTTCTGCTTTGATTTCGCCAGCAAGACTCGCTTCAGAAGGGATTTCTCCTCCCATGATAAAAGTGCCATCGGCATTGAGGAGGACGCGTTTACCAAAATCAAATCCTTCGCTGCCCAAGTATTTTTGCCAGAAGGCTACTTGCGCGTATAGACCTAGGGATAGCGTCCCTAATAGTATGATTAGAACGGTTTTTTTCATGCTGTCTACTCCAAAATATTGAAATCAGCTCAATGACACAATGGGGGAAGCTATTTAGTTTTAGTGCGGAAAAACTCCTGCTCCATCACCTGTCTGA
>CAZHOC010001577.1:0-1666 GCA_964534295.1 uncultured Bacteroidia bacterium
CCCGAAGTTTTGGACCCCCGCTTGGGCCGTCACATCCGTAAAGCTCCCGTCTCCATTATTCTGGTATAAATGGCCAGATTCCTCCGGCAGGTTTCTTTGCATGCGCATAGAGTAGAAACCATTGCCTTGGCTAACGGGTATCTGTGGGTAGTTGCCAACGTAGAGATCGAGTAGACCATCTAGGTTGTAGTCGAAAAAACTAGCTTGAATAGAGGTACTGGCATCATCTATCCCATACTCAGCGGCCATTTCCGTAAAGGTGTTATCCTTATTGTTGATAAAGAGCTGGTTGTTGAAAGGAGCGTGTTTGCCGGATACACAAACGTAGATATCCAGCCAACCGTCTGCGTTAATATCCACCATCGTAGTACCAGTATACCAGCGATCATCTCCCAATACTCCGGCTTGCTCGCTAATATCCTCAAATTGAAGGTTTCCTTTATTCAGGTATAAGCGATTGGGCACCATGTTACCCGTTACGAAGACATCTATTAGACCATCCTTGTTGATATCTCCGACCGAAACTCCGCCTCCCATATAGAGGTATGGAAAGGTATAATAATTTAAGGTATCATTTTCGAGAATATCATTCGAGAAGTTTAGCCCTGAATAGTCGGCAGAAATGGCCTCAAAGTAGGTGCTGATCTCTCTTTCACTAGGCTCCGTGTTTTGGCAAGCCCAGCCTAAGCCAAAAAGAAGGAATATAACAATACGTTTTTTCATGAATGAGCAAACTAATTTGGCCGACATCGACCCGGGGTTGCTGGAAGCTGTTTTTTTTAATGGGTGGTAAGAGATAGGTCAATGGGTGAGCAATGGTCTCGAGGGACTATGCCCACCCATCAGGCCTGTCAAAACGGATCGTTGGTTACTGTACTAGTAACCAGGATTCTGTTTAAAGTTGGGATTTCCATCTATCTCATTTTGAGGGATAGCGATATATTCTCTTCCTGGTTTGTATGCTCCGGTTCCTGCACTTTCAGATTTGAGCTCAGGATTATTTACAATTCTTTCTACCACGCGTCCCCATCGGAGTAGGTCGAAGTAACGGGTACGTTCAAAGGTTAATTCTTTGATTCGCTCATCTTCAATATCTTGCATCGTGATCGTCGTAAAAGCAGGCATATCCGATCTTGCACGTACCTGATTGATGGCATCTACCGCTGCTGCGCTTGATCCATTGAGCATGAATTCAGCTTCGGCAAACATCAAGAGCACATCAGCATAGCGCAACATTCTCAAGTTATTACCAGCACCATGCCATCCACCATCTAGCGAGTTGGAATGACCATTGAATTCCCAGTCCAAGTACTTGTTGGCAAAGATGAAGGTATTTCCGTTCGGGAATGCTTCGGCGTAGGTTTTACCCTGATAAGTCTTTGACGATAATTCTTTGCCTTGATAGGTTGTAGTCTCATCAGTATCAAAGAACAGGGTGGTGAAAAGTCGTGGATCCAATTCTCCATTAACTGTTCTTTCGTCCATGAAGAGTTCTAGTACCCACTCGTTCACGCGCATCCCGTTTTGGTTGGTAAAACCGGCGGGAGCTAAGTCGGGCTGGTAAGCGGCTCCCTTGCCTCGCCCCGGACGGTCAGCTCCCCAACCGCCATTACCGTCGGCAATCAATTGAATCGTATGGACATCAGACGAAAGGTTTTCCGCGATT
>CAZHOC010001578.1:0-1664 GCA_964534295.1 uncultured Bacteroidia bacterium
CTTATTCAGGCTATTCCACGCGGAGAAACAAACGACCAGACCTATGAAATTCTCCTATGTAGCTCCATGAGTGCTGTTTTTGCTGATGCCGCCTGGTTGGAGTTTAATGAGAACGGCCTTTACAGTCAGGTGATAAGAAGACTTAAAGCAGTTGAAATTCAGGACATAAAATCCAAAATTGAGGCAGGACCGATAAGGGAGATTATTAACTATGAATACAAACCAAGCACCAACTATAGTCGACTCAGCGCACGTCTAAAGCATCCAACTTATAAGTCCATCGTTGCACTCCCTATTATCATCAAAGAGCAGCAGGAAGGCTACATCATTTTATTGAATGAAGTGAATGATGCTTTCAATCGGGAGATGATCGATATCCTCACCACATTTGTAAATCAGGCGAGTATTTCCCTTGAGAACCTCGCATTAATCAACGAATCACTAGAGACAGAACGATACAAGGAGCAACTAAAGATTGCTAAGTCTGTACAGCAAAGTCTGTTGCCTTCTCGTTTGATTGAAAATGAAAGGCTCTCTATTGACGCACTCTCCGAAGCGGCTGACGAGGTGGGTGGAGACTACTATGATTTCATGCCTGTCTCTGACCATCAGTTTAACCTGATCATTGGGGACGTTTCTGGGAAAGGGACTAGCGCTGCCTTTCACATGGCGCAGCTAAAGGGAGTATTTAGCACGTTGGCATCACAGGGGCTCGATCCAAAAGAATTTAATATTCAGGCGAATGATGCGTTGAGCAAGTGCCTGGATAAGAAGTCATTTATTACCGCTACTTACTTTTCTATCGATACTAAAGCGCATCAAGTAGAGCTGTCTCGAGCTGGTCATTGTCCAACCCTGATGTTTTGTGGTAAGGAAGGCACTGCACGCTTTTTAGAGCAAGATGGAATGGGGCTGGGAATGGTAAGAAACTCCAACTACAAAAAATTCGTTGATAGCATCACCATCGGGTATAATCCCGGAGATATTCTCCTTCTTTTCACTGATGGAATTGTTGAGGCGAAGAATGCGGATGGTGAGCTTTTTGGAAATGAACGGTTACGAGAATCCTTCCAAAAGCACGCTTCAGTCAATAAAAACAGCGTGAAAGAAGGCATCCAAAGGGACTTAAGCGAATTTTTAGGAGAGGTTGAAATTGATGATGATTATACAATGGTTGTAATCCTATTTAAAGAATAATATGGTTGAGATTAAATCTACCAAAGAAGAAGATATTTTGTTCATTGATGTTGTTGGTGAGATTGATGCTTCGTCGTCAATCCATCTAGACAACGCATTGAAGCAGGCCCTTGACGACAAGGAAAAGTATGTGGCTGTTAATCTAGAAGGGCTGGCTTACATTTCTTCAGCAGGACTTGGAGTTTTTATCTCCTATGTTGAAGAGTTTGAGCTTGCGCAGTTGAAAGCCGTTCTCTACGGAATGAATGAGGCCGTACAAGAAGTCTTCCAAATACTAGGCTTGGAAAAGCTTCTGACAATTGTCACTAACAAGGAGGAAGCCAAGAGCGCATTACAGAAAGTAGAGGAGTAGATTGAGCCATTCGATAAAAATATCGTGTCAAAAAGAAGAACTGATTCAGATCAGACAGTTTACGTCTGATGTGCTGGAAAAGAACAAGGTGCCTGATCTACAAGCCCACAAAATG
>CAZHOC010001579.1:0-1661 GCA_964534295.1 uncultured Bacteroidia bacterium
ACCAAACAGGTCCCGCCAGAGACAAGCGTTCCGCGCAGCGGTAAACCCCTAAAGACTAAGCAAAAAAAATCCCGCTCATCAAATGAACGGGATTACTGATATCAATTTATCTTAGTTCCTAGCTCATGATTTCGATGCCATAGCGAGCTGACATTTTTTCAGGTGTCCAAGCCGCTTCGTTGTTTTTCCACAGCCCTTCTAGTTTGTTTTTATCAGCGAGGGTATCCATACACTGCCAAAAGCCCTGGTGCTTGTAGGCATACAGTTCCCCGTCTTTGGCCAAGTTTTGCATCGGCATGTGCTCAAACATATGCTTGTTGCCTTCAGCACCTTCTGGGATATAATCCAATACCTTTGGGTCGCAAACAAAGAAGCCGCCGTTGATCCAGTTGCCTTCTCCAGTTGGCTTTTCAATGAAAGACTCAACTTGCTGATTTTCTGTGATATAGGGTGCACCATAGCGTCCAGAAACGTCCACTGTGGTCATCGTAATCAAACCGCTGTGAGAATTGTGGAAGTCCATCAATTTACTCATGTTGACATCAGAAACACCGTCTCCATAGGTCAATAAAAACTTCTCGTCGCCGATATAGTCAGCTGCCTGCTTGATACGCCCACCGGTCATGGTATTGAGGCCGGTATCTAATAGCGTCACCTTCCAAGGCTCAGCTCTATTTTTGTGGATCTCCATCGAATTGTCCCGAAGATCAAAGGTGAGATCACTGCGCTGTAAAAAGTAGTTAGCGAAATAATTTTTGATGTAGTCGCCTTTGTAGCCGCAAAGGATGATGAATTCGTTAAAACCATAAAAGGAATAACTCTTCATGATATGCCACAAAATGGGGCGTCCGCCAATCTCTGCCATTGGTTTAGGGATGACATTTGTGAGCTCAGCTAGTCTGGTGCCAAATCCACCAGCAAGAAGTAAAACTTTCATATTGGACCTTTTCAGGATTAATTTATCTCTATGAGTAAAAATAAAGCAATTTAGAGTCTCTCTCAATCTATATGCATCCAGTTTACTAACATCCCTGCCCAACGGCTAATATCCCCCCATGAGTGGCAAGAGGCCTTATAGCATTCGTTGCCAAGCTTTTTTCATACTAGTGAGGGTACCCACATCTAAAAACTTTTGGTTTCCAAATGTTTTGACCTTCAAACTTAAGCCAGCCTCTATTGCTGCTAGTAAAATTTCCGAAAAATGAATTTCAGGCATATTCGTATCCTCCTGCCTCTTTTGCAAATCTGAGGCGATAAATTCATGCAAAAAGGAGGTAAAGCTAGGGCCCCAAACCATATTGGTCCAAGCATGACGACGATCGGTTTTGGGAGGTTTGATTTGTATATCAAGGATATTGCCTGTCTCTTCGTCCCAAGCTACCATATCGCTTTTGCTAGCCTCATATTCATTTTCAACCTGATACAATCCCAGCACTAAATCTGCTTCTGAGAATTGGAGCTGCGCTACTAATTGGGCAAATACATCTGCTGGTTCATAAAGCATATCCGGAAATCCTAACATCACGATAGCGTCTTTGACAAAGGGGTAAGCCTGGTCAACCGTATAGGGTACTCCGTGCAGGTGTCTAAGCATCAAATAGCCAAAATCCATCCCCAAATCTTGTCCATCGCCATAATAGGTGGGAATGTCCCATTTGCCT
>CAZHOC010001580.1:0-1658 GCA_964534295.1 uncultured Bacteroidia bacterium
CTGGGAAAAGGAGTTTCCTGCCTATCAGGCAGCGGCAAAACGAGTGGCTGAGGCACATGGCACTAAGTGGATTGCCACGCAGGCTCTTTTTGATCAAGCCTTAGAACGTGGATCAGCAGATCATTGGTGCCCAGATGGGGTGCATCCTTCCCCAGCAGGTCATCAACTCATGGCAGAAGCTTGGATAGAAGCGTTGCGCGAAGCGGCAGGATAAAACCTCAATCATCAACAGTATTATGGCAGAGAATACCCCTCCAGCTCCTGAGACTAGTCGCGAGGAGCTAATGGAGTTTTATAAGACCTACCTCAGTTCGATTGAGGTGACCACCAATCGGCGGCAACAAAGCAATCAGTTTTTTATCGGATTGCTCACTGCACTATTTGGGGTCATCTTGGCATTGTATGAAAATGGCAATGGCAGCCAGTCTCAAGCCTTGATTTACGCAGGAGGTGGGGTTATTGGGATTACCCTCAGTTGGATCTGGCATCGGTACGTGCGCAGCTCCGTAATGCTCAATAAGGTGAAGTTTGAGATTTTAGAAGACATGGAGAATCGCCTTGGCGAGAAACCATTCATGAAAGAATACAAAATCCTGAAAGAGCGAGGCTATGTAGGTTTAGGTAGGCTAGAAGGCAGATTGCCTTGGATTATGATGGCCGTTTTTGTGGCGGTTACGGTCTATAGCTTGGTGGTTTTTTTCATGTCTTTGGCTAGCTAATCCTCCCAAACGACATTGACAGACGCTCCGGCGGCTTCCATTTCTGCCTTCATATGGGCGGTACCTCCAGGAGCATCACCTCCCTGACTGTTCCATAGTAGTACGCCATGTAATCTTTGAGGTCCTAGCGCCAAAGCGGTTTTGAGCATCCAAAGGTTGTTGGCGACAAAGGGATCAGCCTCATCGATTGGGCGTTCCCCGAAGGGAGACAAAATATGTATACTCACCCGCGGATGATGGCGGACCTGCTCAAATAATTCTATCCAACGAGCACCCGCATAAGCCAATGATTCCTTGATATGGCGGTCGATATCTGTATGCAAAAATAATTCTGCCTTCAGCCCCAGGGCTAATACTGCTTCGACAAACATCAAGTCTCCCCCACAAGCTGCGCCACTGATGGCAATATCTCCTTCGCCTACTTTGAGCTCGACTAATTGGCCCAACAGCAGGCGGGTGAGGCTAGGGATTTTGGCCGGAGGGAAGCGTGGGACTTCCCGCTGCGGATGGTCAATCATGTGGCCCGAGAAAAGTAGTACCTTGGAAGTCGAAACATCAGCAAGTTTACGGGAGTTAGGCATACTCATACTCCTAATTTAGCTAAGAAAAGCTTCATGTTAAAGATTTTTCACTCGGATCGATTTGTGCCAAAATTGCCAGAAGGGCATCGTTTCCCGATCTCGAAGTATCAGCTGATCCGTGAGCAATTATTGTATGAAGGTACGATACTTGAATCCCAACTGGAAGAATGTCAGCCGATTGAAGCAAAATATGTCTTAGGAGTGCATCAGGAGGATTATTGGCAGCGATTTGTCAGCTTGTCTTTTACAGATCGGGAGGTGAGGCGCATGGGTTTTCCGCAGTCTGAAACTTTGGTAGACCGCTCGCGACGCTCTTGCTATGGCACCTTTGGGGCGGCTCAGCATGCTTTACAGCATG
>CAZHOC010001581.1:0-1656 GCA_964534295.1 uncultured Bacteroidia bacterium
GGAAGTCCCGCTCCCATGCTAGCGGCTCTAAAACGATCGGTTTGCGTAACCATCCAGCTGGTCATATAGCCGCCGTAGCTCCAGCCCATGAGGTATTGGGTCTCTTTGTCGGCTACGCCTTCTTTGATGAGAAAATCCACCCCAGAAGTCAAATCTTCATAATCTCCATATCCCCAGTCTTGAAAGTTGGCAAAACGAAAGTCCTTGCCATAACCAGTTGAGCCACGAGGGTTAGGACGGAGGACGATATAACCTTGCTGCGCAAAATACTGCGTCACATATATCGAAGGCCCTCCCGTAAAAGATTGGGTAAAAACGCCTGCAGGGCCACCATGTACTTGAAGGATGATCGGATACTTTTTGCCTGCTTCATAGCCGATAGGATAAGTTACCAGCCCTTCGATTTCCATACCATCGTGGGAGGATTTCCAACTGATCAACTCGGTTTTACCCATCTCTGGGATCTCTACTTTTGCGTTTACAGCGCTGAGAGGCTTATCCGAGATGCCATTCATATCTGCGAGGTAGACTTCTGCCGGTTGGTCAGTGGTCTGATAGGTAGCACTCATTTGGCCTTGGGCATTGATCGAAAAAGAACCCATGGTCCCGCTTCCATTTGGTAATGCGAGGACCTGCACAGCTTTTTCTTTAGGGGGATTGATGTCTGCCTTGTCTGAGGTGATCCCTTCGGGAACGCTTATACTTAGTGGGACCACGGAAGTACGGTTTACCTCGGCTGCGATGAGAGATTTGCCCTCCTTGTCCCAATCAATGATATTAAGGCTACGATCAGGCGTATGAGGTAGGGGCTTAGGCGTTCCGCCGGAGGCGGCTACCACAAAAGCATCACTCAAACCAATCGGATCCGACTTACCACCTGAAGACTCAAAAGCGATGGCACTACCATCGGGAGAGTATTTGGGGTTTTGATCATTGCCGGGACGTTTGACCAACTCTCGCAGCGCACCACTGTCGGCAGGGACAACGGAGATATCAGTTTCTAGGAATTGGGTGTTGATATTGGGGTTTTCAGCGTAGCTGAACGCTATCTCTTGCCCCTCGGGGGACCAATCAAAGCTCCCCACATGAAAGTCTCCTTGGGTCAATCGCTGGGTTTTGCGTTCACCTTTTTCGTCAGTCGCAAAAGAGACGGTATACAAATGATTGTATTTGAATTGCTGATCAACTAAGATCACATCTCGCTTTTCTTTTTTGGCTTTGGCTTCTTCTTCGGTATCTGGATCGCGCATCACAAAGGCAAGCTTACTGCCATCTGGCGACCACTGAAAGCTAGAGACGCCGTTTTCTGCCTGAGAGATTTGCTCTGGTTCTCCTCCCATCAAGCGCATGACAAAGACCTGGGATTTGTCAGTGCGGCCAGATATAAAAGCTAATTGCGTACCGTCGGGTGAAAAAGCGGGGGCATAATTGGACTTTTCGCCGCGAGTATATTGATAGTTGAAACTACCATCCGTTGCTGCTACCCAGATTTGAGAATTGTATTCAGACTTCTCGCCTTCCATGAGGGGAGTACGGACGACATAGGCGACATATTTGCCGTCGGGAGAAATCTCAGTTTGGGTTATGGAGCGGAACTCCATGCTGTGTTCCGGGGTCCAGGTGGATTTTTTTTCTTGGGCAAAGAGGCTAAAAACA
>CAZHOC010001582.1:0-1656 GCA_964534295.1 uncultured Bacteroidia bacterium
TTAACGCGCCATAGGTTATAATAATTAAGGCCGCTACCAGCGGTACTCACCCAAATGCCTCCAGAGTGATCTTCAAAAAGGTCCAACACATAATTGCCACCAAGATGATTCACATTTCCCGCCTCGTGCTTAAAGTGGCTTATTCTCCCAGTACTCGGATCTAAGCGATTGAGGCCCCGATCTTGGGTACCAACCCAAACGATGCCATTACTAGCAACCATGATTTCATTGACAATATTGCTGCTCAAGCTTTGACCAGGCCTATCTGCAAAGTCATAATGCCTCCAGCTATTATCCTGAGGATCAAAACGGTCTACCCCAGTACCGTAACAGCCGATCCAAATTGCACCATCAAGCCCTAGGGAAATATGCCAAGGGATTTTACCGCTTAGGCCATTTTTGACGCTAGCGTCATAATGGTAAGCCTTGATTTGAAAAGTATGCCCCTGTTCCTTCTTGACTTGATAAAGCCCAGCATTGGTCCCCAGCCAAATCGCGCCATGTCCATCTTCCAATATGTCGTACACTCTGGGTTGGGCAAAATCACGTGGTAAAATGATCGCGATAAAGGTATCCTGCTTGGAAGGAAGGTACCTTAGCTCCCCATTGCGAGTAGAAAGCCAAAGTCCATCATCAGAATCAACAAACAATCGCAGTATTTGATCCTTGCCTGAAGGGAAGCTATTAGTGGAGGAATCTTGGAAGGGTCTGGCGATACCTATTGGTGGGAAAAATCGGTAAAGCCCACCTGCTTTGGTGCCCACCCAAAAGTTACCATCCTGAGCTTCTGCTACTTGAGAAATATTGGCGGTGGCAAAGCCTGCCTCTTCCCCAAAATGTTGAAAGCTATAGCCATCGTAACGATTGAGTCCGTTTTCAGTCCCAAACCACATGAAGCCATACTGATCTTGCATTAGGGCCCTTACAATGTTCTGGGAGAGTCCGTCTTTCTGGGACAACGGACGAAAAGAAATTTGAGAAGTTTGCGCTCGGAGTCCGCCCCAAGCCCCGAGCATAGTCAGAAATATCATCCCAAACGCCTTCATACTTCAAGATAAAAAAAGTCTTTTCGCCCCAAAATCATCTCATCCTGCAAGCTTGCTATTTGTCCACAAAGTGTTTCTGGGCCTCCAGACCTAAAAAAAGCTAGTCGATAATATTTTTTTTCGGCTTTCGTAATCGATTTCGGTGCTTATTAACTGATTTTCAACGACATATAACTTGACTAATACGTGAACATTTCTGATATTCAGGTTCACTGTAGTTAGTGTTTATTATAGCAATTTTGAGGAAAGCGGAGGTACACCAACATTTGTTCGGTGTACCTCAATTTTTTTGTCCAAATTGCTATTCCATAATCTGCTTTCCATTATGAACATATTCGACAGTAAAAATCGCTCTGCACTTCTTTCGAATATCACTCAAGAAGAATACGACATCTTAGTGATAGGTGGAGGTGCCACCGGAGCCGGTATAGCCTTAGACGCGGCCTCAAGAGGCATGAAAACATTACTGGTAGAAAAGGGGGATTTTGCTTCCGGCACCAGTAGCAAATCGACCAAGCTAATTCACGGTGGCCTCCGCTACCTCAAGCAATTTGAGATCGCCCTGGTCCGTGAAGTGGGACGTGAACGCGCCGTCGTACACAAACTTGCT
>CAZHOC010001583.1:0-1655 GCA_964534295.1 uncultured Bacteroidia bacterium
ACCAAAAAAAGGCCTAACAGCCCCGAAGAATATAATGATTTCCTCAGTAGTATTTCTATGAATATGTATGATATACTAGGCTTTGAATATGGCTTGGAGCAGCTATATCAGCAGCTATTGAAAAAAATTGATACGAACAGATGACCACAAGCCCTTTCTACCTATAATTATACCCTGGCAATTATAAAACGGTATTACACCTATTATTGTAGCTATCTAAGGGATTCGGATTATTTTTTGAATTATCCTTCCATTTTGTTAAAATAATACGCGGAGGGAAGACTGATAAAAGTCAGTTACTTCCCTATTTGTATTAGTTTATATCCTTAATTAAGGATATATCTAATACTCACTCACCCCTATTGATTATATCCTAATTTTCTAAACGTAAAAAAACCAAAAAACACCATGGCAAATTGTTTTGCGCTGATGGGTTGGAGCCTGCCAGTAATCGAGAGTATGAAAAAAACTGGGAAAAACTTTGTTGTTGTATCCTTCCCAGACTTTGAGCCTTACGCCAAGGAAAATGACATTCCCTTCGTAAGCTATCAGCTCGATGAATGGAGTGATACTTCCAACTCATTGGACTTGCACGAAAAACTTAAAGCCTTTAATGTAGATGTAGCCGTACCACTATTTGAAGAAACCGTAGAGTGGGCGGGAGCACTAAATTCTATTTACAGAGATGACCCTCGCGTATTAAACCGAGCATTTTTATTTAGGAATAAAGCCATGATGAAGCGTAAGGCACTCATTGGCGGCCTCAAGGTTGGCTTGTTTGAAGAGGTTCACAACCGCGAAGAGGTTAAACTCTTTATGAAGCGCCTCAACGAAGCCAACTTACAGCTTCCTGGCGAAGAAGACAGCTGGGTACACATTAAGCCCTTTGCTTCTGCGGGTACGGTAGGCCACCGCTTACTGCGCACTATGGATGATATAGATAATAAAGCACAAGACGGTGACTTCCCTTGTTTAGCTGAAAGCCACTTGGTAGGTCAGGAGTTTTCTTGCGAGGGCTTTGTACACAAAGGAAAACTGCGTTGGCTAAATATTACTGAATACGTAAAACTGGGCTATTCCAACTTTATTCCCGAAGGCAACATGCTAAACAGCAAGCGCCAATTGATTTGGGATAAGGTACAGCAGATGATTGATATTTTCGGCATTGAGTTCGGAATGGTTCACCCCGAATGGTTTATCGACGAGAATGATGTGTTGAGCTTTGGTGAAACCGCTTGCCGTATTCCAGGCGGACATATTTTGGAGCTTGCCAGCAAAGCTTATGACTTTGACGCTCTTGCGGCCTTCGTAATGTCTCACGATCATACCATGACTGAAGAAGAATTTGACGCGATGTTCCCTCCTAAGGATCACCGTCCTGAAAACTTCTACGGCAATGTGATGATTTACCCTAAGAAGAATAAGATTGAAAAGCTCGAAATCCCTCAGGATTTGCAGGAAGAGCCTTATTTCTTAGACCACAACCTCGTGCCTCCATTGACTACACAAAAAATCAATGATCGCAGTGGCTTTGGAAATCACTTTGGTTCAGTTAACTTCAAGGGTAATGACCCCGATCGTATGAGGGAGCTGCTGCTTCACTACGAACAGGTTGATTTTTATCTATAAGAGATTATACTCGGATTACACAGATT
>CAZHOC010001584.1:0-1650 GCA_964534295.1 uncultured Bacteroidia bacterium
GCCCCAAAGACAAGAATGGCTGGCAAAACCAGCCAAAAAGAAGGTTTCATAGGGTAGTAGCTTATTGATTGAATAGCAGTTTTTCCGATTGCTGCTTAGACAAAACTTAATATACTGATTCCTCCTAATTTTTAAGAAAAAGCGTTCCCATAGGGAAACAAAAAAAACAATCATGGTACAAAAAAAGACGTTCCTGAAAGAGGAACGTCTTCGCTTCACAGTATCACTAAAGCTTTAAGCTGCTTTAGTTCTCATTTTATCTTCGAGTTGCTCAAGATAGTCAATGGAAATATCGATTTCTTCTTTGATGACCGAAGGCGATAACTCTGCTTCGCCCTGGTTCATGTCTTGTAAGAAGTTTCGGATCTGATCAAGACCTGCAATATTGTCTTGAATCTGTTGCATAATTCTTCTACTGATAATATGCAACTTGTGTTCTGGATGTTGAGATGCTACTTCAGCCATGAGGGGTTTTATTTTTGTGAATTCATTCATTGCCAAACAGGCGCTAGCTCCTTCCATTAGGGCCTCTGCGGCCATAAAGGGGGAATTAGGCTCGTAGAGCATGATAAACGGAATGTCTTGAAAAGCTTTGCGAGCTAGATATAGCGCTTCGACGCCTCCTAAGCAGGGAGTATGTCCATCTACAATAATCAGTTCTGGCCCATTGTAAAGCAATTCGCTCATAAACTGATATTTTTCACACACTACCTTCAACTCCGTATTGAGTGGTAGGTAGGAGATTAATTCTTCCGTGATTTGAGGACGATGAGCAAGGATTAGAACGCGAACAGTCTGTTGTTTTGCGACCTTAGCAATCATGCTATTCAGTTTCAGGTGTAAGTATGGTTCTTAAAAAATAGTTAAGTATAAGTCTGTCACGCCTTGATTATTTTTTCATTCTGATCACAAAATACAGGTAGTCAGGACATTTGCCAATCCATCTCAATGGGGAGTATTACAACTATAGGTCAGAAATAGGGGCTGTTTGAAAGGAAAAAATTGCTGGCCATCGCCTAATTAATCAAAATGGCCGATTAGGCTTTTTTTTAGCCTGAAATATTTTCCATAAAAAAGAAGATAATTCCGACAACAAAACAGCTGGCGGAATACTTGCGTTATTAGTCATTGCGAATTAATCCGGAAAGCAGGAACTTTGCGGCGCGAATATTAGCGGACATATATATGATCTCCTCTGATTTCATAAACAATCTCAGCTTTAATTCGTAAATCTTATAGAACTTTCAATTATTTCTATAAATGGAAAACTAATGACTGAAGATACTTCACTGATTCAAGCCCTCGCGGGCAAATGGCTAAAAGGCGACGAAAAGCGCCTAGCTGAAAAAGTGCTAAACCAAGAACGCCTCAATGAGGAGGATGGCTTGTTTTTATATGAAAAGCCCGGCTTGCCATTTCTTGGCATGCTCGCCGACCATATTCGTCTCAAAAGACATGGTCGCAAGACCTATTTCAACCGCAACTTCCACGTAGAGCCTACCAATGTCTGTATCTACGATTGCAAATTTTGCTCCTACTCACGCAAGATTCGCAAACGGGAAGACGGATGGGAGTTTACTATGGACGAAATGCTGGATCAAGTCAAAGCTTATGATGGCAAACCCGTAACAGAAGTGCACATTGTAGGAG
>CAZHOC010001585.1:0-1649 GCA_964534295.1 uncultured Bacteroidia bacterium
CAAGAGGCGAATCCACAGAACAATGGTTTGGATGGTATGTTCTCTTTCGTTACGCCAGATCCGATGATGGGCGATACTACTTGTATCACTAGCTTACCCGTACCAGCTGATACATTCCAAAATTGGGGCTCTCCTTGGTCTTGGTTCAACCCAGCGGTTTATGAAGCTACATGGAACTTCGTTTATAGTGACGCGATTGCTAACAATCAACAAATTACCGGTGCTGAAGCGGTTTGTCGCGCTTCTCTCGGGTCTCCAAATGATGGTGCCGCGGCTAAAATCTACATTGACTCTATTGTAGGTTACCTAAGTCCTCGTTTGGCAATCGCTCTTAGTCTACAAACTACGGTAGGCATTGAAGACGAGCTTAGCCAAGAAATTGGTTTCCAGGCTTTCCCTAATCCTGTAAATCAGCAGTTGACCCTTCAAGTAGCTGATGCAGCTCACCCAATTGAAGAAGTTCGTCTGACAGATATCACCGGTCGTACCGTTTATACTCAGACTGGTTTGTCTAGAACACAGACAACAATCGACCGCAACAACTTACCTGCTGGCATTTATGTGCTGCAAGTACAAGTCAAAGGCGGAACCGTGGTAGAAAAAATACAGTTTGATTGATAAATCGATCAAGCGATTTTAGATACTCTATTGGAGGCGGGATTTATCTCGCCTCCCTTTTTTTGTTCACTCTGTCTCTCTTCCATCAACTCCATAATGGTTTTGCTACGAGGAAAGAATGAAAGTAGGCGATCTAAGACCTTTTCGACAATCGCATCAGGGCAAGAGGCGCCACTAGTAATGAGGACTGTTAGCGGCTCCTTGATAGGGAGGTAGCCGGCGATGGTATGTTCTTCCGCTTCGCGGAACGCATAATGCCGGATTTTCTCAGCCGAAAGAATATCGCTTTCTGATTCGATAAAGTAGGTAGGCAGCTTCTCCTCACAAAGCTCCACTAAGTGAGAAGTATTTGAACTATTATGTCCCCCAATCACAATCGCTAAGTCTGCATCCTCTTCCAATAATTTGGTAGTAGCTGACTGATTGTTTTTAGTTGCATAACAGAGGGTATCCCGCGTATTGGCGACTCTATTTTCGAGTTCGGCCGCGCCGAACTTTTCCTCCATTGCCTTAGCAAAATGAGCAGAGATGGCCGCAGTTTCGGTCGCCAACATCGTAGTTTGATTGACAACGGCAATTTTTTCAAGGTCTTTACAGGGATCAAAACCAGGAGTGGCTTTCTCAGAGAAATAACGCTCAAAATCCGCAACCGAACGACGGCCGAGGATGATATCACTCAGGATTTGAGACTCTTTCATATCCTTTACCACCACAGTTGGCGTAAAGACACGGCTATGAGAGAAAGTCGCCTGCGTTTCCTCATGCTTATACTTGCCGTGAATGATTACGGTATAGCCCTGCTCTCCCAATTCCTTTGCTCTAAACCATACGTTCTCCACAAAGCGACAAGTCGCATTCCACTTTTGTATGTCAACGCCGATATTACGTAAGCGGGCAATATCCTCCACTGAAGCGCCAAAAGCAGGCGTAATGACAACATCATCAGCCTTTATCTCCTCCCAAGGGATGAGTTGCTCGCCTTTGGCCGTTTTGATAAATCCCAGTCCACGAGCTTTGAGGTCTTCGTTTAC
>CAZHOC010001586.1:0-1647 GCA_964534295.1 uncultured Bacteroidia bacterium
GTAGGTTTGATACTGAGCCGTTGCCAGGCTCAAAGGAACTCTCTACCACTACATCACCATTGCTATAGAAATCATAGGTTACAGTGTAGCTGGAGTTTCCTTGACTAAGGGTAGAATTAACATTTACTCGTACCAATTGTGGCGAGACTTGTTCTGCTTCTACTGAACGGATACTGCGTTCTTTGGCAGCTGCGGTCCAGGCTTCAAGACGCTTTAACTGATTGCCACCACGGTCATTATCCGTAAAGGCTCTGCTAAAGTTAGGCACCAAGGGTGAGCTAATAATCTCATCTTGATCCAAGACTTTATAGGAGCTAAGCTCACCGGTAGAAGCGTTCAGCGAAGCTGTAAATGCCTCAGAAATCAGACGTATCTCTGAACGACCTTTTTCTACTCGAATGGTCGGTAGGCTAGCGATATCAACAGTGTCAACATCTGGTGTATTGACGGGCAGAAGCATTTGATTCCAAGCAACCATGTGGCCCGCCGGAGCCCATATACTGCTATCTTTGGTATGGAAGCTGATATTGAGCCAATATTCATAGCCTGCCTTTGGTTGTGGCTGGGCATAAACGATGCGACGGGTTGTGCTTTCCCCAGGAGCAATCTTGACATCTTTGATAATGCCACTATCAACGATTTTTCCTTCTTCGGCGACGTTCCATCTCATTTCTAAATCGCTTAGATCCGAGAAGTCATAACGGTTCAATATGCTCACTTCTCCTTTGTTAAGGTCAGCAGGAGTGGTCTCAACTGGCTGGAAAACGTGTTTACACTCCCAGAGTGCAGGCTTGGGACTCTGATCAGGTGCTAAGACACCATTACAGCAGAAATTACCGTCATTGGGTTCATCCCCATAATCACCTCCATAGGCCCAGAAGCTAATGCCCATATTGGACTTTTTGACCAGGCCTTGATCCATCCAATCCCAGATGTAACCCCCAATCAATTGCTTATTGCCACGTATAGTTTCCCAATATTCCATGAGATTACCAGTAGAGTTACCCATGGAGTGTGCATACTCACACATTACTACTGGGGTATTTTTGTTGGTGGAAGTATCCACCAGAATTTGTAGCTGCTCAGCAGTCGGATACATGCGGCTAATCACGTCCGAAACAACCGCCGGATCTGAATCGAAACCAGAGGTTCCTTCATAATGAACCCAGCGAGTGGAGTCCACATAATGTAACCAACCCGTCATGGAAGCATGATTTGGCCCTACTCCAGATTCATTACCCAGCGACCATGAAATCACCGAAGCATGGTTTTTATCACGTTCTACCATGCGCATAACGCGATCCATGAAGGAATGATTCCATTCTGGCAGTTGCGAGAAATAGCCTCCGACTCCATGGGTTTCAAGATTGGTTTCGTCCATGACGTATAGCCCATATTGATCACAAAGGTCTAAGAAATAGGGATCATTAGGGTAGTGAGAGCATCTGACAGCATTGAAATTAAATTGCTTCATCAGCATCACGTCTCGCTCCATATCTTCGCGGGAGACTACCTTACCACCAAATTGATTGTGATCGTGGCGGTTGACTCCAATCAGTTTAACTGATTTACCATTGATGAGAAGCTCTCCGTTTTTGAGTTCCGAGGATCGGAAACCCACCTTAGTACTTTGCGCCTCTACGAGCT
>CAZHOC010001587.1:0-1646 GCA_964534295.1 uncultured Bacteroidia bacterium
GATCTAATTGCTGGGACATATATGAAATTAAAAAAAATCTATACTTTATCTTTCGTATGACGCAGAGCTAGCTGACCACAGCCACCGTCTATATCTTTTCCACGGCTTCGCCGAACGTTTACAATTACCTTTTGCGATTCGAGATATTGAATGAAGGCATTCATTTTGCCAGCAGTGGTATTGACAAAGCCAGCTTCTGGGACAGGGTTATACTCGATCACATTGACCTTCGAGGGTATGATCCGGCTGAACTCTACTAAGGCCTTGGCATCCTCGATACTATCATTAATATCCTTGAAGATGCAGTATTCATAAGTTACTCTTGTACCCGTCTTATCATAGAAGTAGCGCAGCGCTTCCTCTAAATCTTCCAGAGAGTTGGAATCATTGATCGGCATGATCTTAGAGCGAGTATCGTTCTTCGCAGAATGTAAAGAAAGGGCGAACTCAAAGCGTGCGCCATCGTCAGCGAGCTTTTTGATCATTTTCGCTATACCAGAGGTTGAAACCGTAATGCGTTTTGGAGACATGCCAATTCCCTCCTCTGAAGTGACCCACTCCACTGATTTCATCACATTACGATAGTTGAGCAGGGGTTCACCCATGCCCATATACACGATATTGGAGAGAGGACGACCATATACTTTTTCTGCCTCTTCGCGCAACGTATATATCTGATCGTATATTTCGTAGTGATGCAGATTATGCTTGAGGTCCAAAAGGCCAGTAGCACAAAACTTACAATCTAGAGAGCAACCCGCTTGTGAGGAAATACAGGCGGTAACTCGTTTGGGTGTAGGGATCAATACCCCCTCCACTTGTTGACCTCCGGCCAAGCGGAAAGCATATTTACGCGTACCATCTTTACTCTGCTGAATATCTTCGATCTTTACTTGATCGATGACAAAGTCTGCTTCTAAGCGTTCGCGGAGCGCCTTAGATAAATTGCTCATCTCCGCAAAACTCGCGGCATGCTTTTTCCAGACCCACTCATAGATTTGAGCAGCTCGAAACTTCTTCTCGCCCAATCCGAGGATATACTCCTGCAGTTGTTCGAGACTAAGGGAACGGATATTGTTGGATTTGCGCATGCGACTGCAAATGTACGCATTCGCAGCGAGGGCGTGCAAGTCCCTGACTATAATTCATCTAGGACAGTTTGTGCCAGGGAACGGTATTCATTTTTTTGACGAGTCAAATCTACTAGAACTTCCTTGGCTTCATCTTTCCGGTCAAGATAAATAAGACTCCAAGCCTTATACCATTTAGCAGCAGCGAGCCATTCGTTATCACCATGCTGTATGATGGGATTAAATTGCTCTATTGCTTCAGCCTGATAGCCTTGGAAAAGTAGGCATTGGCCTAGGCCCATTTTAGCAACTAAATATTGGCGTGTGCCCAAGCTATCTATTGGAAGCTCTAGAACTTTCAAAAACCCTTGTTTAGCCCCTTCAAACTCTTCTGGCGTTTGCTTATAAAAGGATTTAGGATCTTGCTTAAAGCGTACGCTGCCAGTATCATATATCTCACGGATAGAATCCAGAGCGGTATCATTTGCATCTCCTCTCAACCCACTAAAAGTATAGGGTTCCAGATAGTTCATCGCCATTTGATCCAAAGTAGGCTTGGGTTTCTGGAAGAAATAC
>CAZHOC010001588.1:0-1644 GCA_964534295.1 uncultured Bacteroidia bacterium
CATTAGGCTCGTATATTTTTCTGGCAACCGATATTGAGTTTCTGTTTTATGCTAGTGGAGTCGTATCTATCCTATCGATATTAATCTTAGCCGGGCTCAAGGAAACACTACAAAACAAAGAGAGATTCAACTTAAACCTACTGAAGATTGGGAAAGATGACATCTTTGAAAAATCAGTGTTCCCCGCTTCAGTCGTAGTCTTGGTAACCATGGTTGCCTTTGGGACTTTACTCACTTTATCTCCGGATTTTGGAAAACATCTCGGCGTAGAAAATAAAGGTCTGTTTTTCAGCTATTACACCGCCTCCTCTATGTTCGCCAGAATGGTCGGTGGCAAGTTATCTGATAAGCATGGTCGAGTAATAGTGCTAAAGGTGAGCTCTCTGATCATTTTCGTAAGTATGGTCTTTATGGGGTTTGCCGACAGTCCACTTTGGCTATTTAGCGGAGCGCTCATTTACGGAATTGGAAACGGGCTTACAAATCCCACGCTATTTGCCTGGGTGGTGGATCTTTGCGCTGAAGATGTGAGAGGTAAAGGCATCGCTACGTTGTATATTTTTCTTGAAATAGGCATCGGGGGAGGCTCGATCTTAGCGGGTTGGCTTTACAATCAAAAGCCTGAAAATTTCCCTTGGGTGTTCGCCCTATCGGGTTTCTTTTCTTTCTTCGGCTTCATTTATTTAGTAGCTTTTGGGAAGAAATGGAGCTCCGCATAAACGTATGGGAAAAAATTTAAATGCTCGCATCCTACTTATCCTTTACATAGTCGCCGTAGTGGCTAACCTCATTGGCAACTTCATCGACAATCTCGAGCTCCGACAATATACTAAACCCCTACTAATGCCGCTGCTCATAGCATACGTCTATGAGAGTACGAAAGGGAATGTCAGATTACCCATTTTGATTATAGTGGGAGCACTGATATTGTCATGGGGAGGTGATTTAGCCCTCATGAACTCCGGGGCAACGTTTTTCCTTCTGGGTCTCGGTTCCTTTTTGCTAGCTCATGTAGCTTATGCATTCGCATTTGTAAAATCCACCATCAATGAAGAAGTGAAGTTTAGTTGGCTCAAACTGCTTCCTTTTCTGGCGTTAATTGGTATTCTTTTACCCATTTTAGCAAGAGACGCAGGAGACATGACCCTACCGGTTGTGGTTTATGGAATTGTGATCGTGGGAATGTTATTTGTAAGCTTTTTACGGAAAGGGGAAACTTCTGAATCCAGTTTTCGGTCAACTTTCGCAGGTGCTGCCGCATTCATATTAAGTGATGCACTCATCGGGTGGACCAAGTTTGTGGCACCTATAGAATACGGGCAGGTACTGATTATGAGTACCTATTGCCTTGCTCAATACCTAATTATCACCGGGATAATTGAGCACAACAATAGTCAGTCGGCATATTGAAACGACACGTGGCCCAAAGCCACATCCACATCAAAAGTCAGGAGGTTTTTGGCATCGGTAGAATATGACTTATTGATGTAAACGTTTTTTTCTACTTCCTCGAAATCTCTGGTAATACTAAGACCTCGGAAAGGTGAATCTTTCAGGTATATTATCACCGGCTCGTCCCTGGGTAGGTAAATATCCAGTCCACCGGCACCCACATTGGCCTTAACCATGCATCTATCTTTCACG
>CAZHOC010001589.1:0-1641 GCA_964534295.1 uncultured Bacteroidia bacterium
TACACCCATGCCTGCCAAAACCGTTTCTTCTGGCATCATATGCACATATCTCCAGAGCTCGTTGTATTGCCCGCATTCCATTAGGCCCACATCAAAAGGGCCATATTTCGCCCCAATTTCTTTGAAGTGCTTGCCGTAACCACCGTCTCCGCTGAAGTAGAGATTGTTATGCTCATTTTGGATGATCCAAGAACCCCAAAGCGTTGCAGATTGATCCGTCAGCCCTCTGCCAGACATATGACGTGAAGGAGTGAATACGATTTTCAAATTTTGATAATCCGCCTCTTGCCACCAATCCATTTCTGATATTTTGTCCTCAGTGATGTCCCATCTTCTTAAATGATTACCTACCCCGAGTGGTACAAAAAAGTGGCTGACTTTGTCTTTGAGCTCTTTGATGGAGGGATAGTCCAAATGATCATAATGGTCATGCGAGATGATGACCACATCGATATCCGTCAAATCTGAGATATTGATGGGCATTTCCCGATTGAAGCGCGCTCTACCCAAGAGCGGATGGGGAGCGGCATATTGCCCAAAAACAGGGTCCAGCAATATCTTTTTACCGCCTGTTTCGATCAAAAATGACGAATGCCCCAGCCAGGTAATTCTCGTCAAAGAGTCAGGCTGATTAGTGAGGCTATTGGGATCAATTTTGTCAACCTCAATATTTTGACCAGGCGCTATATTGGGGTCTGGATTCATGGTCTCCCTCAGCATGGCTGTGACGCTATGGCAATTCACTTCCATAACAATCTCTTCTGCATTGAGAAAAATGCCGTCGGCATAATGACCCGTTTGGCTATAGGCTTCCTTTTGAGCATTACTGACAGAGCCTCCAAACTGTGGGCTAAGCGTCAAAAAGGCACCTCCAACAACTAGTACAAGTAGCACTATCGCTCCTAGCGTGATGCCAAACCATTTCAGTATTTTTTTCATAAAATAGGGGATTTATGAAGAGGATGAAGAATAATATTTTGCAAGAAATCTGTTTAGTCAAGTGAGCTTGCAGAACATTGCCAATGGCCCAGCTCATTCAGTATTTTGGCCACGCCATAAAGCGGTTGCAGCTCCTTGTCATAGGTGCTTTTGCTAATCTTAGCCATCGTAGTTTGTAAGTAGTAGTCCCGTTGTATAGTCCCTAGAAGTTAGGCAATCCCTAAAAGATCACCCACCTTCTACTGAGATTAATGACCTGAATATGTTTTGTATCTATCTTAGTCAGCTACAAATATCGACTAAGCAATTGGCTAGAGACGGATAACTTTTGGTAAAAGACTTATACATTTTGGTAGAAAAGGATTATCCTCATTGCGCCAGCACCACAAAACGAACATAGCTTTTTGTCTCAGGAATATGCAGGAGATATGTTCCAGCGGCTAAGTCTGAAACATTTAATTGCAGCTCAGTGGGTTCGTTTACTCGGACGATTTCCTCTCTATTATAAAGAGGTCTTCCCAGCATATCCGTGATTTTGAGACTGATTTTGGGGAGCCCTGGGTTGATTTCTAAAAAAAGGATGCCATTTGCTTGAGCTACCGGATTGGGAAAAAGGAGAAGCTTCGGCTTGTCAATATGACCTATATTAAGAGAGCCGCTTTCCTCATATTCATGGGCGCCTATGTCAGTAGCCCCACCACT
>CAZHOC010001590.1:0-1640 GCA_964534295.1 uncultured Bacteroidia bacterium
CATTGCAGACGATCATTATCGCCTCTGCACCGGAACCAATTCCATCAAGAAGGATTTGACCTTGAGTAGGTTCATAAAATCTTGGCAGCAGATCGGCAAGAGTTGATTTTCCGGCTCCGCTTGGCCCCACCAAGGCAAGCATTTCCCCCTTTTTGAGATGAAAGTTAATATTGTCTAGTACCAACTCATCCGTATAGGCAAAGTCCACGGCTTCGAATGCGATACTTTCCTTAAACTCACTAAAGTCTTTGGTTGCCGGTCCATCAATAATCAGGGCTTTTTCGCTCAAAAGTTGTTCGATCCTGCCGTAGGCAGCATTGCCTTTTTGAATCTTGGAAACAGCAGTTGAAATCAGCTTAATTGGAGCGAGAAATTGGGTAAATACCGCTAGAAAGCCAATAAACTCAGAGGCCTTTAGACTAGGTTCATCAGCCAGTATAAGAGTTCCTCCATAAAAGATTACCACACAGATGATACCGATACTCACGATTTCGGTAACTGGGGACGCAAGATTTAATCGACGAGAAATACTGACTTGAAGAGCCGTAAAGCGCCCATTCTGTTCATCATATTTTTTGCGTTCGTAATCCTCCCGTTGGAAGGCTTTAACGATACGCATCCCACTGAGAAACTCGTCCAAACTGGCAGTCAGCTCACCCAAAACGGCTTGTCCTCTTCTGGTATCACGTTTAAGGGGTCTGGCGATAGCATTGATCGCTAGGGCAGTCAGTGGTAAAATGAGCAAAATAAAGAGCGTCATTTGCCAAGAGATAAACAACAAAGCGGCTAGGAATACCAAAACCGTCAAAGGTTCTCGAAAGAGGTTTTGAAGGGTAGAGATGATGGCTTCGGTTACCGTATTGACATCACTGACCATACGGCTGATGATATCTCCTTTTTTATTTCGAGTGTAAAAACTGAGGTCCAGTTTGGTTAGATGGGCAAAAAGACGATTGCGGAGCTCTTGGACAATACCGTTCTCCAAAGGAGCCATACAATAACTGCCCATATAACGCGCGATGTTTTTGATCAAAATCGCCACTAAAAGCAGCCCACAAAAACCCAGCAAAATCTGACTAGCCGGATATTGCAGCATCCATTGACTTAGTTGATAGTAGGCATGAGCTTTAACGGAAGAAGCCTGATACCAAACCAGGGCTTCTGCAGGCTCAGGGGCAGTTTGGCCAAATAGGATTTCCAAAAAGGGAATCACTGCCACTAGGGAAACCGCACTAAACAGGGTATAGACCAGCATAGCCACGATTGCCCATGCTCCCCAGCCCCACCAGGCCTTTCCAAACTCTATAATTCTAAAATAAGTGCGCATTTCGTACCTTTGGCCGTTTCGCAGTCAAAAGTATATGTCAGAAACTATTGTTCAAAAGAAAGTTGCCAGCTTAATTCAACAAGAACTAAGCGAAATCTTGAGTCGACAGCTCACATATGTACCTGGTATCCTGCTTACGGTAACCGTGGTACGCGTTGTGCCTGACTTAAGTTTGGCCAAGGTATACATTTCCACTTTACCAGACGCAAAACTTGAAGAAACTGTCAAAGCTTTGCGCGAAAACAACTGGGAAGTACGTTATGCCCTTGGGCAACGGATTCGCAATAAGGTCCGTAAAATTCCAGAGCTGATC
>CAZHOC010001591.1:0-1640 GCA_964534295.1 uncultured Bacteroidia bacterium
CAGAGATTTTGAAGGAATTATTCACTTTCAAGTGGAATGATTCCTGGGAATTCGCGATCAAAATTTTGATCTCTATGGTTCCCGTTTTTGTAGTTGGAATGCTTTTCGAAGATCAAATAGAGGCGTTGTTTTCAGGGAATATGTTATTGGTTGGCTCATGTTTGCTATTCACAGGCGGGCTACTATTATTTACACATTTTAAGAAGTCCCAGAACAAAGACGTGAGTTATCTCTCGGCCTTCATCATCGGATTATCGCAGGCATTTGCGGTTTTACCCGGTATATCCAGATCAGGATCTACGATCGCCACTGCACTTATCTTGGGAGTGGACAAAGTAAAAGCGACGCGTTTTTCATTTTTAATGGTGTTAATACCCATTTTAGGGGCATCACTTTTAAAATTTTTAGACTTTCTGGAAGAGCCAGCAGCGAATTCTCTGAGTGTGAGTGCTCTTTTAGTAGGGTTTTTCGCCGCTTTTATTTCAGGATACCTGGCTTGCACCTGGATGATTAGTATAGTGAAAAAAGGTAAGCTTACTTATTTCGCGATATACTGTCTTATCATCGGCTTAGTCGCGATTGGTAGTACTTTTTTATGAGTTTACCAGTTTCCGAATTTAAAGAAGGGGCACTTCTCCTCGTAGATAAGCCAAAAACCTGGACGTCTTTTGACGTTGTTAAAAAAATTAGATATTCCCTGAAAATCAAGAAAGTGGGTCATGCGGGTACACTAGATCCCTTGGCGACGGGTTTATTGATAGTTGCGACGGGTAAGTACACGAAAAAAATCGAAGAAGTTCAGAGTCAGACGAAAGAGTACAATGGTTTGATTTGTCTGGGCAAGACAACACCCTCTTACGATTTGGAGACAGAATTTGACTCGGAAAAAGATATTTCGCATCTATCCATGGACTCAATAGAGGAGGTCGTGGAGCAGTTCCGGGGAGAGATAGAACAGTACCCACCCATGCACTCAGCGGTTAAAGTCGATGGCGTAAGAGCTTATAAAAAGGCAAGGAAAAATGAGCAGGTAGAGTTAAAGCCCAGACAGGTGATGATTCACGAGTTTTCTATACTTTCCTGGCAGTTGCCTTTCCTGGAGTTTAGAATAAGATGCTCAAAAGGCACTTACATCAGGAGCATAGCTAACGATGTAGGAAAGAGTTTAGGTGTCGGAGGGTACTTGCATCTACTGCGAAGAACAAAAATTGGTGAATATTCTGTTGACGACGCGCATGACTTAAGTTCATTAATTGACCAAATAAAATCTTCGGATGAAAATCATTGAGGACTTAAGTCAAATTGAGCCATTTAGTTATCCGGTTGTGACCAGTGGAACTTTTGACGGCGTTCATATTGGACACCAAAAAATTATTTCAAGAATTAATCGGCTAGCACGTGAACGCAACGGCCAAAGCGTCCTAGTTACTTACTGGCCGCATCCAAGGTTCGTTTTGGGGAAGAGCTGGGGAGATCTAAAGCTGTTGACCACCTTTGATGAGAAAGCACAACTTCTTGATAACTACGGGATTGACTACTTAATAAAGATTCCATTCACCCGTCAGTTCTCAGAAATGTCTTCAAAGGACTTTCTCAAGGATATAGTAATTGACAAGATCGGGACCAAAAAACTGGTCATA
>CAZHOC010001592.1:0-1639 GCA_964534295.1 uncultured Bacteroidia bacterium
AGGAAGCTTTCGGGTGAGAAAAAAGCTTGAATACAAGCAAATTTTGCGGATAAGGAAAATTTATATCTGTATGATTATCAGTTATTTAGTCGGTCCTGAAAAACGATGTTTCATTATTGCCTTTCAGACAGTGTTAGGGTCATTTTATCTAGTCGCTTATACCAGAGAGCTGGACTTGTTTGGAACAACAAAAAAACAAGCTTTTCTGGCACCTTATTGATCCACTTTTTGAAGTTGAATGCAGCCGCAGCCATTAGGAGATTAAATTGATCTCCTTTGCTCCCCTTGAGCCAGTTTCGGTGCAATCTAAATCTGTGCTTGAGATGGCCAATAGCAGGTTCAATCGCAGCTCTTCTTCTAAATCTTTTCCTGGCTTTGCGTTTTTGATAGGGGGTATTGTTGTTTTTAGGCTTATCTGGCCTGATCATCTTGACACCAAAGATTGAGTTTACTCCTCTAAACCCTCTATCGAGAATGGCTGCCTCTGGCAAGGCATCGAGGATACGGTGATATTGTAATAAAATCGGTAAGAGGGTATAGCTATCATGTGGATTGCCCTGAAAACTCTCAGCAGCAACGATAATCCCCCCTTTCTTAGTCTGAGCTATAGCTGCTTTAGCCCCAAATTCGTATTTGGGATAGGCTTTTCCTTTGGCAATACAACTTACTTCGGGCGCATGGATGGCATAAACCTTATCTGAGTCCCCTCGCTTTTGGGTCATTACTTTGTGAAAAATAGCTAATAGCTCAGCGTAGTTTGCCAATCTATCTTCCGGTAGTTTTCGAACTACATCCCGTACCAAGCGCCCTGTTATGGTACGAATTTTCCGTAATCCTTTGCTTGCTGCTTTTCGCCTTTTGGGGTGCTGGGAATTGTATTGGCTACGCAGGTAGTTTTTGATCTTGCGTTTGTAGCTCTGACGAAGCTTTATCCCTTCCTGATCGGCTATGGCCCAGCAATATTCCATAATCCGCTTATGGAGCTTGGCATCGGTGGGAAAAGTAATGGCTTTACTCTGAACAGTGGTATCTACACTAATTTCTGATTCCTCAGCTTCTTTCCCATGAATCTGAACCGATGATTGTAAGATCAATTCTGCTCCAGCTCTGCCTATACGATTGCGAAAATAGACCAGGTCTGAGGGATCTATAGGAAAGTTCCACTGAAAGACATCCATCCCACAGAAATATTGGTAATAAGGGTTTTCTACCCATTTTTCTACTACGGTTTCATCACCTAGATTATCCAATTGTTTTAGGATTAATAGACCCACCATCAGACGAACAGGATGAGAAGGGCGACCGGTGTGGGAGTAGTGTTTCCCAAACTCAGATTCAAATACCGACCAATCTATCTCAGCTGAAAGTTGATAGAGTCGATGAGCCGGATTGAGTAGCTCTTTGAGAGGGGTGAAAAATAAGTTGCCTTGATCTTGATTTGGGGATGGTCCACGCATTTGACAAATATTGCAAGCTTTTGAGTAGAAGATAGCCAAAAACTTGCAAGTTTACACACCAAATATTAGCTTTTTATTGCCGCAATATCCTGATAAACAAATAGATAGAATGTTCTTCAGGAGCAACTAAATAATGACATTGGATAGCAATTCTAAGACTTATTTCCTGCCAAAATCTCTCA
>CAZHOC010001593.1:0-1638 GCA_964534295.1 uncultured Bacteroidia bacterium
TGTCCTTCTTTGAAGCAAGAAGGTTTTTCAGAATTCCAATTGCCCCAAACAGTATTAGCAATACGCCACCCCATACTTGACCAATGAACAGTGCCATTATGCCAACGAGTACTAAAGCGTAGCTTCCATATTTTTTGAGGTATTTGTTATTGATCTTGAAGCCGAAAAACCAGTGAGCCAACGTGGGCAGGATGAGCAAACTCACCAGCAATGCAGCTATCAATGCAAAGGTTTTGGTGAAGGCCAAGGGACCAAAAAGTTTACCCTCTGCGGCTTGCATGGTAAAGACCGGAATGAAACTTACAATAGTGGTTGAAACAGCCGTCAGTATGGCCGTGGCAACTTCTGATGCTCCTTTGTAAATGGTATCAATGAGCTTTTGACCGGGAGGTGCTTCCTCTAAATGCTTGATAATATTTTCGGACAGGATAACACCTAAGTCCACCATCGTACCAATAGCAATGGCGATACCCGATAGCGCCACGATGTTGGCATCAACTCCAAAATAGCGCATGGCGATAAACACCATTAATACTGAAATAGGCAGGATGCTCGAAATCAGAAATGAAGCTCTGAGGTTGTACACCATCACGATTACCACCAAAATGGTGATGAGCAATTGCAGTGAAATGGCTTCCTCTAGCGTGCCTAATGTTTCATAGATAAGCTGAGAACGATCATAGAAGGGTACAATGGTGAGTTGACTTTCTATTCCATTACTCAATATTTTCTTGGGTAGCCCTGGTGCTATTTCCTTGATCTTATCTTTTACATTATTGATTACCTGTAAAGGATTTGCTCCATAACGAGCTACAACCACACCACCAACTACTTCAGCTCCGTCTTTATCTAATAAGCCCCTGCGTGTCGCTGGACCCAGGCTCACCACTCCAATGTCCCGGACCCGAACCGGAACATTATCCTGAACTGCTACTACGGCTTTTTCAATGTCTTCTACCGCTTTCACGTATCCTAAGCCCCGCACCAGGTACTCTGCCTGGTTGATCTCGATGGTTTTCGCCCCAACATCCCGATTGGACTTTTGCACTGCCATCATTACTTTGTATAAGGGGATGTCATAAGCTTTCAGTGCATCGGGATTTACGTCTACCTGATATTCCTTGACAAACCCTCCAATAGAGGCTACTTCTGAAACGCCTTCGGTGGCATTGAGCCCATACTTTACATAGAAGTCCTGTACCGTGCGAATTTCATGGAGATCCCAACCTCCGGTAGGGTTTCCGTTTTTATCCCGACCCTCTATGGTGTACCAGTACACTTGGCCTAAAGCAGTAGCGTCCGGCCCAAGTGCTGGTTGTACTCCATCCGGTAATAATCCGGAGGGAAGGGAGTTGAGTTTCTCCAGGATACGAGAACGAGACCAATAGAATTCGATCTCTTCGCTGAAGATGATATAGATACTGGAAAACCCAAAAATAGACGAACTACGAATGGATTTTACTCCAGGGATTCCTAGCAGGTAAGTAGTCAATGGATAAGAAATCTGATCTTCTATGTCCTGCGGAGATCGTCCTGGCCACTGAGTGAATACAATTTGCTGGTTTTCACCGATATCTGGTATTGCATCCACAGGGACAGGGTCAGAGGGCAAAGCGCCTACGTCCCAGCCAAAGGGAG
>CAZHOC010001594.1:0-803 GCA_964534295.1 uncultured Bacteroidia bacterium
AGTTCGGTCTAGGCTTTGGATTTGGAGCAGGTAAAGGAAAAGGCACTGGCTCTGGCAAGGGCAGTGGGAGCAAAGGAGGTGGCGGTGGAGGTAACGGAGGCGGGAAAGGTAGCGGAGGTGGTGGTGGTAAAACCGCATTATCAAAGCCGCGAGAAAGTACGATAGTCCTATATTCATATTCAGCCTCTGCCGTTGTAATCTTGGTAGAAATCCAGCCCAGGCTCAAGAGGCCTCCTACCACAATACTTAAGGCGGTGAGCAGATACCAAGCCTCATTGCGTCGCAAGACATAAGCACCATAGGCCTTGTTGCGATTGGCAAATACTGCTTCCTCTATGCCTCCTTCTTGCCAAAGCTCACGCAAAGGTTGCCAGCCCTGTCGGAGCAACTGTATGATTATCTGCACCATGACTTCGTTTTGTCATAAGATGCATGGGGTGAGTAGATTCCATAAAAAAAGCACCAATGCCTAAGCATAGGTGCCTAATTATCTAAATATCAGGACTACAGTTCGAAAACAAAACGGACTTCCACCCAGTATGGGACTGGCTTACCGTTCCGCAAAGCGGGTAAAAAACTAAGTTTTGCAGCTTGTTCGTTGACGGCTTGCGCTAGCTCAGGATATAGGTGTTGAGGCTGGCGATGCCGAACGTAATCTCCTTTTTCGTCTACCAAGACGCGTAATTTGACTCGCGCAGTGGTATTCAATCCGCTCAATTGTGAGGGGATATTGATACGACGACGTATCTGGTGGAGATTGATGGGTACGGGCTCTACATCTACGATCTTTTGTACCGGATAGC
>CAZHOC010001594.1:826-1636 GCA_964534295.1 uncultured Bacteroidia bacterium
TTGCTCGTGTTATTGGTAGAAAGTTGAGGTAGTTGTTCCGTTTCCCAAACTTCTGGCGACCACTGGATGTTAGTGGCTGCGGCTTGAGAACCGTTGAGTTGAGACCATATCTGAGACCATTGTGGGAGGTGTACTACCACGAAAAAATTGACCGCAAGCATGGCCAATATAGCCCAGAAGTGCCATAACAATTGGGGGGTAATCCTTTGATGGGAGGGTCTAGCCTGATTGATTTGCCGCATTTTACTGGCTGCAGCAGCAACGCCTCCGTTGAATAGTTCAAGTACAAGTTTAGAAAAGTCCGATAGCCGCATATTCCACTTTCAATTTTCTGCTACGAATTCAAGATTCGTGTGTGGTTGTGATTGCGGCAGTACGCCTTGCAGGGGATATTACGATATTCCGATTTTTCAGACTTTATTGAAAACGACTCTCTCATAAAAGCTTACACCTATCCACAGCATGTTAGTATCAAGATTCATTCAATGTTGGTGTAGCTGTTATATTTGTGTTCGCTCTAAAACGAATACAGCCTCTATGCTTAGATCAATTTGCACAATCATCTGCCTCATTCTGGCGTTCAGCGCAGCTGCTCAAAGTCTTCCTCAACTCCAAAATGCCGTCAATACGCTCGATAAGGACCCTGAATTAAAATCTGGGACTTGGAGTATCAGTGTGATCGACATGAGCAGCGGGAAATATCTTTTGTCTCACAATGGGGATAAAAGTTTGGCGACAGCTTCTACTATGAAAGCAGTCACAACCGCTACGGCGATGGCCATTTTGGGGGCGGACTTTCGTTTTCAAACG
>CAZHOC010001595.1:0-1629 GCA_964534295.1 uncultured Bacteroidia bacterium
GGTCAATATCAGCATGATGTGGATCAAAACGCCCTCAAAAAGAGCCTTGACGATACCGTCATCAGTTGTGTAAATGGAGTAGGAGTGGAGGTCAATACTGCTTCCAAGCAATTATTGACTTATGTCTCTGGTTTAGGTCCTTCTCTCGCACAGAATATTGTGAATTATCGTGCCGAAAACGGTCCTTTTGAGAGTCGCAAGGCCTTGAAAAAAGTGCCTCGCTTAGGCGATAAAGCTTATGAGCAAGCGGCTGGATTTTTACGCATTCGTGATGCGAAGAATCCTTTGGATAGTAGCGCTGTGCACCCCGAAAGCTATGGCATCGTCGAGCAGATGGCCAAGGATTTGGGCGTTAGCGTCAGCGACTTGATCGAGCAAGAAGGGCTGCGTAAGCAAATCCAATTGCAAAAATACGTCAGCGATACCGTAGGCCTGCCAACTCTCAAAGATATCATCGAAGAATTGGCCAAACCAGGCCGCGACCCTCGGGAGCAATTCGAAGTCTTCCAGTTCGCCGCAGGCGTAAATGATATTACTGATCTACACGAAGGGATGGTCCTTCCCGGCATCGTGACCAATATTGTGGATTTTGGGGCCTTTGTTGACGTTGGCGTTCACCAAGACGGACTCGTCCACTTGAGTCAGATGGCATATAAGTTTATCAAACATCCGACGGAGGTGGTCAAAGTACACCAAAAGGTGCAGGTCAAAGTGATTGGCTTGGATATTGGCCGTAAGCGCATCAATCTAAGTATGAAACTGGAAGATCGTCCCCGCGAAAGACGAGATCGAGGCCCGAGAGGAGATCGTAACTATAATCGCGACCGCAATCGTGGCGGTCATAATCGGGGGCGCAGAAACGAAAGCCCTTCGATCGAGCAAAGCGAATTCTTTAGACCTAAGAAACAGCAACGCAAAAAAGGTAGAGATTAAAAAATCGCCAAGATCCGATTGATCTTCCTTTGTTGCCTGCTTGTTTGTTTGGGATTCAATTTACTCCTGCGGAGAACGCTAAGACTGAGCGTTCCACGCAGTGGCACCTCTTGACATATCGGGCAAAAAAAAGATTAGACTTTTTAGAAATTATAATTGCTCGTATCTTATATGGCTCAGGGGTATTCGACCAGTGAAGAAGGCAAAATTCAATGCTGTACTCTTCACACTGCCGTCTAATTTGGTATAGATCCTGCACGATAATTGCTGGATTCGTCAGCCCGACGAAGAGTGCTATTTCTGCTGTTAATGAGAAAGATGATAAGAATCACGGGTATTAGTTTTCTGTTTTTTCTCTTGTTCATCAAGCTGACTTTTGCGCAAAACCTTAATCTGGATAGTTTAAAACAACAGCTTAAGACCGAGCTAAATCCTGAATCTCGGATAGAAACCCTAGTCACTTTAGGGAAAGAATACCGGGGGATCAATCGGACCGAAGCCAAGGCTTATTTTGATAGAGCAATTGCCCTTGCTCAAGAAATCGAGTCCGTTGAATTAGAAATGAAGGCTAGTTTGCCATTGATCATGGTCTTGTACAATGTGGACCCGGATTCGGCCAAATCCCTACACAGCCGTGTATTCAACTACGCCAAAGCACAATCAGACACTGCCAAAATTCTCAATCTCCTCAATTAC
>CAZHOC010001596.1:0-1625 GCA_964534295.1 uncultured Bacteroidia bacterium
AAATTGTTGAGCTTTTCTAAGAAAGAGATATCGGAAATTTGATTGTTGCTGAGGTCTAAAGTGGAAAGCTGTGCTAAATAACCGATATCTGTAATAGAAAGATTACTTAGGTTAATTTTTTTTAGCTTTTCTAAGCCGGTAAAATCATAATCAAGATTTGTTAATTGATTGGCTGGCCCTTTATTATCGGAATTGATCCATTTTTTTTGATTGAGGTCCCACCATCTATTACTTAAGATGAGTTCCTCTAAATGCTCCAGCTCAAACAACGCCTCCGGCAATTCCGTCAATCCACATTTCCCCAAGTCCAACTTACCCGTTTTTTCTTCTTTTTCTTTCGCAATCAATTGTAAGGCCATTTCAGACATAGCAGCTACAGTTTAGTTTTGGGTTAATATAATGAATTCTTACCATGGTGTCGCAAAAGTTTCATAGAGTTTATTAAAACTGCAATTGCGAATAATATCATTTCTTCTTATATTAGCTGCAATTACGAATAATATTATTATGAAGAAGACAAAAATTGGTGAGTTTGAAGAATTGGTCTTGATGGCGGTAATTGTATTGCAGGAGGAAGCCTATGGGGTAGAGATCAAAAGAGAATTGGAATCCCGCTTGAAGACAAAGTTAAGCGTTGGGTCCATCCAATCCGCTTTGAAGCGCATGGAAGACAAGGGCTATCTGACTTCTGAGTTGGGAGAAGCGACTCCCAAACGCGGCGGTAAACGCAAGCGCATCTACACAGCCACTCAAGTAGGAGAGCGGGTATTGCAGGAGATGAAAGCCATCCGTGAAAGCTTTTGGGCTGCCTTTCCCAAACCCCTCATCAATTTGCGTCCTATATGAAGGAACTGACACCACCCAAGTGGCCTCTGCTATTTCTACGCTTTTTCCTTAAGCCTGATTACCTGGAAGAGATAGAAGGGGATATGGAAGAAATATATGCCGACTTATTAGAGGAAGTGGACTCAAGACGGGCGAATCTCATCTACAGCTGGGAAGTCATTCGTTTGTTGCGACCCAACCTCATCCGACATTTTAATTTTAATCACCGACTGAATAATTATGACATGGCAAAACACCATTTTTTACTCATCCTGCGCAGCTTTATGCGCTACAAAAGCACCTTTGTAATCAACCTGCTGGGCTTGACCATCGGTCTGAGCTGTGCCTTTCTGGCCTTGCTCTGGGTAGCTGACGAACTCAATAAGGATCGTTTTCACACTCAAGATGATCAGCTGTATCAGATCATGCAACACAACAAAGACAGCAAGGGCATAGAAACGATGCCCAACACGCCTTGTATGCTGGCGGAGACCCTGGTAGAGGAGCACCCTGAAGTTGTAAAGGCCGTACCAGTTCTTCCTCCCAATTACTTTTTTGATGATGGGGTGATCATCCATGAGGATAAAACCATTCGAGTAGCAGAACAGTATGTGGGGAAAGACTTTTTTGAAGTGTTTTCGTTCAAGGTTTTGGATGGAGATGCTGAAAACATACTACAGACCAAGGAAGAAATCATGCTGTCTGATCAATTGGCTTACAAACTGTTCGGAACTACGGAAGGACTGATCGGTAAAAGCATCCAATGGAGTCATGAGTTTTATCCCGGCAATTATGTAATC
>CAZHOC010001597.1:0-1623 GCA_964534295.1 uncultured Bacteroidia bacterium
TAATGTCCTAGGACCAATACAAATGAGGCAGGGGATCCTTAAGCTAGTTTCTAGTCTCTGCTTTTTATTTTTACCAGCCCTTTTGTTAGTAGTAGCAGCTCCGCTGAACGCTTTTCTCCGCTATCGAAATCGATTAGCCTATGGCGATAAGCTTAGCGTAGAAGATAAACTCGATCAAATCGGTGCCGATCAATAGTGATAAGCGTTCCGCGTCCCGAAAGCCTTCGGGAGCAAAAAAAAATATAACCCCTAATATCGAATGCCCAACGCAGAAGGAAATCGCAAATCCTTCTTCATTCGCAATTCATTATGCTACATTCAAAATTCCCTACTCTTCAAAGCGTACCTCTTGACCCGTTTCTGCAGATTGGCGAGCGGCATCTAAAATGATGCTGACGATGAAATTGTTTTCCAAGGAATTAAGACTGCCCTCGGGATTGATTTCTCCGGCGATACAAGCCGCAAAATAGGTGACAGGATTGTTGTAAGGCGCTTCTCTGGGCTCTAGGACTATCTTTTCGGGTTTGCTATCCTTGTCCTTGAGATAAAGTGCTTCTGTGCCATTTTGGGGATGGAAATAGCCGGTGGTACCATAAACCTCCATGTCCTTGCGATTATAAGGCCAATTCCACGAGGCTTGAATGACGCCAATCATATTAGGGTATTCCAAGAGGATGGTAGCTTCATCGTCCACCCCAGTGTAGGCAGGATCATCTTTGGTAAACTTGGTAATGGCACGCACTGAAAGCGGTAGCTCGCCTTGCATCAACCAAGTCATGAGGTTCGCCCCATAGCAACCAAAATCTGTCAAGGCACCCCCTCCATTGAGTTTGGGATCCAGTAGCCATTCCAAAAACTCAGGCGTACAGCCGAGTTCCTTGGGTCCATAATGTCCATCGTGCACCACGACTTTGCGCAGCTCGCCTAGCTTTTTTTGATCATGTAAATAGCGGTAAGCTTCATGATTAGTAGCATACCAGGTGGTTTCATAATTGGTTAGCAACAAGATTTCATGCTTTTCCGCTAGGTTTACCATTGCTTCTGCATGCTCCATACTGACGGAAAAAGGTTTTTCTACCATCACATGCACTCCCATAGGCGCACAAAGCTCTACTACTTCCAGATGTTCATAAGGCGAAGTAAAAACCATCACACCCGTGGGCTTAGCATCCTTTAGCATCTTTTCCCAGTCGTCATAAAGCACTTCATCTGCCCAACCAAAAGCTTTGGCGTATTTGGCTCTCAGCGTATCATTGGTCTCGGCTACGCCCACGATTTCGACTCTTTCGAGAAAATCTGGATTGCCCATAAAACCGATATGATCGTGAGTAAGGCCAATAATGCCGATTTTGGTTAAGCAGATGAAGTGCTTTATGACGGCTGGGAAAAGATGCTAAAGCACTTCATCGTGAGTAAGGCCAATAATGCCGATTATGACTCGATCCTTTGCTTGACCCAGAACAGACATAGAAATAGTACTAAATAAGAGGAGGAAGAAGAGAGTAGATAGTCGCATGTTGTCGAATTTGGAATATATCTCCAAATAAGGATTTTTCTATGACCTCTTAAAGGGATAAGGCCTTTTTTAAGGCAAGAATAATTTCTTTTGGTTCCTGAGCTATG
>CAZHOC010001598.1:0-1622 GCA_964534295.1 uncultured Bacteroidia bacterium
AAACGTAAATACATTCAAAGACGTAAAAAGCTGATTCTGCCCACTGAGACGGGTATTAGACTGATAGATACGATTCAAAACGATCTACTCAAATCAGCCGAGCTCACGGGTCAGTGGGAAAAGCAGTTACGGGATATCGAAGCGGGAGCTTTTAGCGCCAAGGTCTTTATCAACGAAATGAAGCGGATGGTCGACAGCCTGGTTACTGAGGTTCGATTAGCAGCTTACAAACCCGTCATTAGTGCCTATACTACGCCTTCGGCGAACGCTCAGCCCAAGAAAAAAGCTCCAAGAAGCAAGAAAAGCGTTCTGGGACAGACTTGCCCAAAATGCGAAAAAGGCCAGCTGCTAAAAGGTAAAACTGCCTATGGCTGTAATCGCTATAAAGATGGCTGCACCTTTAGGCTCCCCTTCTCCTTTATGGAAAAGAAAATCTCTGATAATCAGCTTCTAAAGCTACTCCAAAAAGGTACTACCTCTGAGTTAAAGGGCTTCAAAGAAGGGAAAGAAAAGCTCACGGGCAAACTTCGCTTTGACGACGATTTTCAAGTCCGCTTTGAACCCAAGCCCAGCGTCCAAGCCCATGTACCTGACGTCCTTCGCTGTCCCAAATGTGGTATAGGCGAAGTCAAAAAAGGCAAGACCGCCTACGGCTGCAGTCGCTGGCAATCAGGCTGCGATTATCGCTTTCCATTTGCTGACGTTCGGCGAATAGCCGGAGATAAAAAAATGACCAAGGCCCTTGTCTGGGAAATCCTCCAAAAGCCTCTCTAAACATTGTACATGCTACCATTGCAAGGAATTAAAGTACTCGAATTTACCCATGCTGTGATGGGGCCCACCACAGGCCTACTACTCGCGGAAATGGGTGCAGAAGTAATTCATATTGAACCCATTACGGGTGATTATACCAGAGAGCTCAAAGGCTTTGGCTCAGGCTTTTTTGATATGTATAGCCGAAGCAAAAAAAGTCTTTCCATTGACCTCAAACAAAGTGAGGGGAAAGAGATCATCTACCGCCTAGCAGCGGAGGCTGATGTAGTCGTGGAAAACTTCGGTCCCGGCACATTTGAGCGCTTGGGTTTTGGCTATAAGAAGATGCAAGCCATCAACGATCGATTGATTTATTGCTCGCTCAAAGGCTTTTTGGATGGTCCTTACGATAAGCGCCCCGCTATGGACGAAGTCGTGCAAATGATGGGGGGCTTGGCTTATATGACAGGCCGAGAGGGAGATCCTCATCGCGCGGGTAGCTCCATTATCGATATTACCGGAGGTATGTTTGGATATATCGGGATCTTGCAAGCCTTGTATGAGCGCGAGAAAAGCGGCAAAGGCCAATTTGTCAAAGCTTCTCTTTTCGAGACTTGTGTTTTCATGATGGGCCAGCATATGGCTTATTCTGCGATTTTAGGGCCAGAAACTAAACTGCCTCCGATGGCAGGCAAAGCTAGTCCTTGGTCTGTGTATCGCCCCTTTGATACGGCAGATGGAGAGCAAGTATTTATTGGCATTATTAGTGATAAGCATTGGCAGCGCTTTTGTACAGCCTTTGGTTGGTTGGATTGGGCAGATGATCCTCGCCTAGAAACCAACAATGGCCGTATCGCCCAAAATGATTG
>CAZHOC010001599.1:0-1619 GCA_964534295.1 uncultured Bacteroidia bacterium
TGGGCAACGGTAAGTTTGAGCCGCGGGACGAGCATAAAGGAGAAATCGCGCGCGACATGATGTATTTCGTGCTGCGCTATCAGGATTATAACAATTTCATCGCTAGTCAGACGGCCATCCTCAAACAATGGAATGTAGATTTTCCGCCAGATGATGTTGCCCGGAGACGTAATGATGATGTAGAAGCAGCCCAAGGCAATCGCAATCCTTTTGTAGATTATCCGCAGTTGGCCGAGCGTATCACCAATTTCAGTGCAAACTCAGTTGCTGCGACCAATTGGCAGCTTGACCGCGAACTAGGAGACATAGCGTTCGACACAGTCGGCTTCCCTACCCAAGCTTACTACCAATATCCTTTGGTCAATCATGGCAATCAGGATATACAACTCAATCAACTGAGTTTCAAGCAGGGCTTTTTTGGCTTTAAGGACAATAGCGGTAGTCCCGCAACGATCAGTCCCGGCGAAGCCATCACGATTTTGATTCGCCCTGACAATGGTTTTGGCTTCATCAACGATACGCTACAAATCAGTACTAACATCCCGGGTACTGAGCAAATCAACATACCAATTAGCGCCTTTTTTGATACTGCCAATCCGATTGAAGCTGGATTAGCTAGTCCTTTTAAGGTTTTTCCTATCCCTAGTCGGGGAACGCTTTTTCTCGAAGGCGGCAATCCGCTAAAAGAGACTCACTATCAGTTGAGTGATCTACAAGGCAGAGTGGTATTAGAGGGAGCCTGGCAAGCCGAAAAGCATCAATTATTAGTTTCGGCCTTAGCAGATGGGGTTTATATCCTTAAGCTTCAAGAGGGCGAGCAGAGCTGGTCTCAGAAGGTGCATATTCGGTAGGATATAATTAGGGCATGCATTGGTACGGCATGCATGCCGTACCTACGAGTTTTTGAACTCGGTAGGGGTTTGGCCGGTGACTTTTTTGAAGGCACTATAAAAAGCTGAGCGTGAGCGGAAGCCTACCTCATTGGCGATTGCCATGATGGTATAATGCTTATAGCGGGGGCTTAGCAACATCTCCTTTGCTGCATTGATGCGATAGCCATTGATAAAGTCCATAAAGTTGAGGCCATGCAATTCGTTGATGACCTGGGAGAGATACTTACTATTGATTTTGAGGCTTTCGGCCAATTCACTCAGCGTCAAATTTTGGGAGCGATAAGGCTCTTTCTCTTCCATGTACTTTAGCAACTGCTCGGAGTACTGCTGCTTTTGGTTATCCGCGAGGGAGGAGGAGACATATCGTGCAGGCTCTAGTTCAGTTTCGGTTTCGATTTCGAGCTCTTTGCCGACGCCATCTAAGACTTCCGGACGAATCAAATAGATCAAAGTCAACATACCGATCATCGTTATGGCAGCAAAAGCCGGGGCCGGAAATTGTTGGATAGGCCCTAAGATGATCGCACTAAAAATGGCCGTAAGCAGGGGAAAGAGTAAGATCAGCGTAATCCAGCTAATCCAACGCAGTCTCGATTGTTCTTCAAAAGAGGAGGTAGTTCTAACAAAACGACGGTAGCGCCCAACCAAACGCAAGGAGTAAAAAAGATAGCGCATAATGTGGGTCATCAAGACCGTGCCCAAAATCCTAAATGCTATTGGCGGATT
>CAZHOC010001600.1:0-1611 GCA_964534295.1 uncultured Bacteroidia bacterium
CAATCTAGTCTGCTTTGAACCTCCCGAAAGCTTTCGGGACTTAGCCGCCCCAATCACCTAGCGGCAGACAAGGCCATCGCACCACAGTCACTGCTTCATTTCGAGTGAGTCCCGCTGCGCGGAACGACGAGAAATTTCCTATCTGGTAATAGCTGCCTATGCCCTCAAGGAGGCCGATACTTATCCTACGGAAGTCATTATTTCGACAAAGATGACGTTTAGCTTCCCTCTTGCCGAAAAAGGACAAACTGCCCTACAAATTACTCTTCAACTCAGGGTTCTCTTTAAAAGAAGCCACCATCTCCTTGATTCCCTCCTCATAAGTACTGACTTCAAAATCTGGGAATCGAGTCCGAAATTTTGTATCCGAAAAATCATAAGGATGCTGCACCTGATATAGCATTTCCTCTATTTCTTTAAGGGGCGGGATAAACAAGCGAAGGATTTTACGCATAAAGGTGGGTAAGACTGAGGCCTTGAAATCTGTTCCTAATTCGCGATTGAGCAGGGCAATCATTTCGCTATTATTGGTCAGTCTTCCGACCGGCAAATGCCACGCTTGGCCATAGGTGTCTTCTGCCAAAGCTAGCTCGACCAAAGCATTACCAATATCTCGTGTGGAACTATAGCGATGAGGGATCTCAGCTGGAGCTAAAAGCTGAGGCGCTTTGCCTGCCAGCATACGTTCTAAAACGGAGATGTAAAGACTACTATTGACGGCTTTAGGACCGTAAATGTCAGCCGCTCTGCCAATGACGCCTTTGACCTTGCCTGCATTTATAGCCGCCAAGAGCATATCAGTCGTCCGTTTGCGGGCTTTGCCCTTGATGCTAGGAGGCTGTTGTGGATGCGACTCTTCGATCGGGACTTGTAGTGGACTGGGGCCGTACATATAAATGTTGTCGAGAAAAATGATGCGGGCATTTTGCTCACTACAAGCAGTGATCACATTGTGCATTAATATCTCCCAATCTCGGTCCCAAATCTCGGTTTTGTAAGGCAGGCCCACGCATATATAGACATGAGTGGAATCTTTTATGGATGCTCTCGTTTGTTCCAAATCTAAAAGGTCTGCTTTATGGTTGGAAACGTTCGGCAAAGCCGTAGAACGACTAACAGCTTTAATCGCAAAGCCACGAGTCTGTAAAGCTTGGATGGTGGCTTGGCCGATGCTACCTGTTGCCCCCAATACTGTATGAAGAGAAGAATTCATTGCTTTTTGTGTTGAGAATAAATTAAAAGGATAAAATCAGATTTGCACCTAGCTGCCCACTGACAAATCGCACTCCATCTCCTTCTCCACTTACCGTACCATTGCGATTGGCGTATTCATAATGCGCTTCTAGGCCTAGGCCAAAGGTCTGAAAAGTCAAGGTGTAACCTAGGTTGGCGGTCAGAGAACTGCCAATGGCGTATTGATGCACATAGTCAAGTTGACTTTCATTGAGGCGCTTGACGGTCATTTGCCCAAAGCCAGCACTAGCGCGGAGGTAAAAGCCTTGGTTGAAAGCCTGAGAGAATGGATAATACTTAGCGGACAGGGCGAGGTTGTAATAGTTAAATACATACTGACTGTTTTGAGTACCTGAGACAGGCGTACCAAAAGTGCCG
>CAZHOC010001601.1:0-1608 GCA_964534295.1 uncultured Bacteroidia bacterium
GCGAGCCCCTTTCCAAATTCGGGCCCCTTTCACATCTACACCGATAAAGTTACGTTCAGGGAAGCGCTCAGCAAGGGCCAGGGTATACTCCCCGCGACCACAGGCTAATTCTAGGGTGATGGGCTGATTATTACCAAAATGACTTGCCCCCCAGCGCCCCTGCATCTCGACAATCTGGCCATTTACTCCTTGAAGTGCTGGACGATCATGATGAAAATTCTCATAAACGTTCGGAAATGCCTGAATATCCGCAAATTTCTGTAGCTTGTTTCGCTTACTCATAAGGCCTGATTTGCTACCGCAAAGGTAAACGATCTTGTCACGTTCTTGGGAATTAAGGTAAAATCTGCCCCAAACTCTCTCATGACGGCCAACAGATGACCCTTTGATCCGGCTATCCCGGCAACTTATCGCCTTTAGTCAACGTTAGCAAAATATATCCAATATGGCCCTTAACCAAGGTTGAAAAACAAGCTCATTGGTGTGTTTGTTTTTTCAACAGCACTAACCGTCTTCTTTATGAAAAGGATCTTATTCATACTCCTCTGCTTTGTGTTTGGCGGCAACTTGACAGCCCAGAAACTGACCGTTACGGAAGAAATACCACTGAATTCTGACGTCTCTTATGATATTTTAGGAGAATTAGGCAATCACATATTATTGTTCCGCGATAGCAAAACGGAGTTCAAAGTCCAAGCTTTCAATGAGAATATGCGGGAAGCCTGGTCCAAAGAGATTTTCCTGGACAAACGACTGCCCAAAATCTTAGGCGTATTACCAACCAATGATGACTTCACGCTAATTTACTCTTATAGGCAAAAAGGGAACACTTTGCTCAAGGCTCACCGTTACGACCCAGCAGCTAACCTTATTGATTCTTCTTTATTGGTGAATTTGGGCTATCTATTCTACACCCCCAATTTTCAAATCATTCGTTCTGAGGATCGGTCTAAACTACTGGTCTATCACATCGAGAACCAAGACATCTTGCACGCCTACTCGATCGATGTGCAGAGTCAGTCTATCCTCTGGCAACGGGAATTTGATAATGAAGAAACAGATATTGTATTTGGCCGCGACTTCGTACAGGCAGTAGTTGATAACCAGGGGCGCGCCATTTTTATTCTCAATCGGTATAACTTTCGTTCGCGGAACAAGACTCACTACTACCAGTTCTACTCTTACGATGGTGGAGAGGAGGTCGTATCTAAGAATATACCAATGGAAGGAAGGCTTACCTTCGATGTGTATTTCGAGTTTGACAATCTGAATCAACAACTAATCGCTGCGGGACTGTACGGCGAAGACAATACCGAACGTTCGGAAGGGTATTTCTACTTGCGCTACGCTCCCTTTACGGAGGGTGCTGAGCGAATTCTAGCCTTTCATCCCTTTGAAGAAGCCTTTTTACAGAACTTATTAGGAAGAGACTATCGGGAAGGCCGTGGTCTACGGGAAACGACCGTTCAAGAGCTGGTCTTACGTCGAGATGGTGGGGCATTGTTAATTGCCGAGCGAAACCGACAGTTGCAGCGTCGTACGGGGGCTGCCAGCCGTATCTACTACGATCCAGCGGGACGTAGCCTTGTCGACTTCTATTTTGATGAG
>CAZHOC010001602.1:0-1603 GCA_964534295.1 uncultured Bacteroidia bacterium
CTCTGCAGGATTTAATAGACCTGGGTATCGACAGAGTTCTTACAAGTGGTCTCGAGCGCACTGCTTTGGAGGGGGCTGACCTCATAGCTCAGTTAGTTGATAGGGCAGGAAAAGAAATAATCATCCTGGGAGGAGGAGGTGTGAGGCCTTACAATATCCAAAAGCTTGTCCGAAAAACAGGATTAGTGGAGTGTCATGTCTCTGGACGTAAAGCCGTAGAAAGTCAAATGTCATTTAGAAACACTCGGGTAGCGATGGGGGGTAGCCTGCAATTACCTGAGTATAGCAATATGCTGGTGGATGCTGAAGTTATAGGGTCTTTTCGATTTTAAGGGCTGATCCTCAAAAGAAGCTATTAGGTAATTTCCGGTTAGGGAAGCTTTATTCCCTAGTGAATACTCGATGCTTTGTAAGACTGAAGATTTTGTCTGGTAATGATTTCCAAAGGAAACAAGTCTTCCCTTGGTGGATCCTTTTTCAGCAGCAGGTAGTTCGCAAGGTGAGATATTCCCTGTTGCGCTTGCCTTTTGGGGTTTTGATTGATGAGAAAATCCACTGTCCCTTCTTCAAGGCCTTTTACATTCAGATCTAACAAGTCATACCCCACGATTCTTATCTTGGATGAAGACTTTTTTACCACTCGTGAAGCGATACTTGTGCCTTTTGACGTGCTAATAAATACTCCATAAAGTTTTTGAGAGGTTAGCAGCTCGTAAAGCTCTTCTTCCAGTCGCTCTACCTTCTGTTCATTGAGGTTATAACTGATTACCTCGATGTCTTTACCGGACTGCGATTTGTAATAGTTGATAAAACCAAGCTCTTTGGAAATCAAGTGTACAGAATTCGCAACATCTTCCAGAAGATGGAGAATAGCAACTTTGCTGCCTTTTGGGGCTCCCCAGTCCAGAAGTTCCGCAGCTAACGAACCACTTTGGTAGAGGTTTTGACCAATGAATGATAAAGGCTCTGATTCTGGAATGTTATTATTGAATAAAACGTAGGGGATATTATGCTTTTTCAGTTCAAGGAAGATTTTCAATGACTCATGGTGAAAGACCGGTGCAATCAAAACTCCTGAGGGATTTTTAGCTAGCGCTTCCTGAGCTTGCTTCTCGAAATCATTTTTGTCGTATAAATCGAAGGTGATTTGCTCGACTTCGATATTGTATTGACCCCATTCGGAAATCGCATTATCTAACCCCCGACTAGTCTGAGCCCAGTAATTGTCAACTGAAGGGTCCGGGATCAACGCGATAATTTTGATGTTTTTGTTGGAGCCCAGAGTTCGTGCGAGGAGGTTGGGTTGGTATCCTGTTTTCTCCAGGACTTCCTGGACTTTGCGTTCGGCTTCTTCCGATACTTTGCCTCTTCCGTGTAAAACTCGATCGACAGTGCCGACGGAGACACCTGCCATTTTAGCCAGATCCTTTATTCTGATATTTTGACTATCACTCATTTTTACTAAAAACCGTAGCGCTTCTACTCGATTCGATTAAGACAAGTTGAAGTAGGGTGTTTTCTTAATAAAACAGGGTTATTTGCTTTTGTGTGCACACACATAAAGAGTGTGTGATCTCCGACAAAACTATAATATTTTCGTTAA
>CAZHOC010001603.1:0-1600 GCA_964534295.1 uncultured Bacteroidia bacterium
CTTTTGGAGCAATCAATACCCAAAGCCAACAGCTTTTAGGTAATCTATCTGCGCAATATCCCCTCTCCCAAAATTACTTTTTGACTTCTAGCATTCAATCGGGCTTTCGTGCTCCGAATTTGTATGATTACAGTGGCTTAGGTGCCACCAACGAAGCCTTTATTATACCCGGAGATAGTCTCTTGCCTGAGCGTTCTATCACTTCTCAAATCGGTCTTAAGGCCAAAACTGAGCACTTTACAGGCTCTTTGGTTCTATACCGTACCCAGTTGCGCGACCTCCTAGAGTTGATGGGCAGCAGTTATCAAGGCCAAACCAATTATGAAGGTCTAGATGTCTTTCAATTGATGAATACTGGCAGAGCTTTGATCCAAGGGATAGAAGCAGAGCTAGAGGTGCCCGTGAACCGCAGCTTTGCCTTGTATGGCAATGTGATTTATACACGAGGCCAACACCTAACTCGCGATGAAGCCTTTTCTCGTATCCCACCTCTCAATAGCCGCATGGGCTTGCATTTTCGTTCTCAGTATGGATTTTGGAGTCGCTTAGAGTGGCATCATGCAGAGGCTCAGACTACGCTTTCAGAGGCAGATGTTCTCAATCCTGTGATTCCTGATGGGGGTTCCCCTTCGTGGAACGTTGTGAATCTTTACCTTGGTTATGATTTCCAGTGGGGATACGCTACACTAGGTTTGAGAAATGCATTGGATTCTGCTTATCGCCTGCATGGTTCTGCTGTTCCAGGTGCAGGTAGAGCGGTTCTCATTAGCCTGCAATTAGGCTTCTAGCTATTTCCAATTTACCCGAATATTGTAAAGGAGATATCTGATCAAGCGCTCGCGCTCGGTCATATTGATCTCTTTGACATTGTCCTTATATATCCCCTCCATTTCAAACTTTCCCTCTACCGTAAAGATTCTCCTAATCCTCCGGAAGTGATAGTTGGAGAGCATATCTTCAGCTACGATTTGAGGCAAACAGTAGGCTTCGTTAAGGATATTCCCCGCTCCATCGTAGATAGGGATAAAATGAATCATACCATCTAACCACTCATGGGCAACCTCTAGGGGAAGATACTGCTGTTCGAAATAAAACATCTCCTCATTGACCAAGTCTAGGTAATCACGTACCTGCGTGGAATTAGACTTAGGATTTAGATCCATAAAGTGATCCCGAAAACGGGCCACGCAGCTTTGCAAAACTGAAAGATGAAGTTGCTTGCGACTGATCGAATAATCTCTTACAGCGAATAGGATGGCAATACCGCCAATAATGGTGGCGATGAAGGAGAAAAACTCAAGCAGGTCAAATAGGCTTTTGATACCCAATAATTCCATGGCCGCAAGTTAAGCAGATTTGGCAATTGTATCTTATTGGACCAAATAAGCTTTCTCTGGAGCCAGGCCAATTTCGACTTTTGCCCCCGAATGAAAGGCAATACGGTCTTGTTGCATGCCATCACTAAAGATGACGCCATTATGAGGCATTTGGGATTCTAGGACCAACTTTTGCTGGCCCTGGATAATCCCTGAAGTCAAACTCACCCCACTGTGTTTGCTTAAAAAGGGCTCTCTGACTACATACATCAATCGGTTGGCAT
>CAZHOC010001604.1:0-1597 GCA_964534295.1 uncultured Bacteroidia bacterium
GGCCACAAACTTATCCGCTATTGCCATGAAATAAAACTGACGCCAATTGGCATCATAAGAGGTCTTTTTTGCCCCGACTAGCTTATATGCCAAAGCATGAATCGCCTCATGCAAAGGGATCAATAAAAGGGAAGCAGTCACGCCAAAACCTGTATACTTGAGCCCTGTCCAAAAACCTACATCTTCCCAGGCGATGGCTTTCCAAAATAGCCAGATAATCCCCAGGAAGCCCAAGACATTGATCGTCCAATAAAATAGGCTCCAAAAGTTGCGTCTGGCCAGATTTTCCTGGACAAAGGGAATCAGTTCGGTATGGTCTAGTTCATCTAATTGTTCATATCCCAGACGAGCAAGGTCTTGGGGACGAATATTCATACACCTGCTTTTTTAAGGCTTAGCATCTTATAAGGCGTAATCGAACTATGGCTGTTTTCTTGATCGACAAATTGATAGTCAAAATCCTCATTTTGGATGAGCTGGAAGTTGGGCTCTCCTTCGACTATACTCAAAAGCGTCTGCACTTTATGGCCCGTATTGCCGATACAGACACTTATGATGGCTCCGAGCTTCATGCTTCGCATTATGCGAAGCAGAAACTCAGTCTCCTTGACTCGATCCTTTTTCGCAAAGTGAAACATGCTATCGAGTAAGATGAAATCGAACTTGTCAAAGGCCTGATACTGGAAAATATCAAGCACTACTCCCTCCAGCTTTAGCTGCGCGACCTTGGCAGCAGTCAGCATTTGCTCTATCCCAACAGAGGAATGATCTATGCCTAATACCTCAAATCCCATTCCAGCTAAGGCCAAAGCATCTCTTCCCTGGCCACAGCCGACATCGAGAAGCGTTCCGCGAAGCGGAAAAGCCTCATAAAAAGCGACCAACTCTGGATAGGGTGCACCAAAGAGATCAGGGCTCTGATAGTAATCGTCGTAATTGACTCGTTTTTTCATCTCAGGTTCAAAATATAGAAATTATTTCGAGACCTTTGCCCTTCCAAACCCGCCTATGAAATATTTATACTTGCTCAAAAAGTACCCCCGCTACCTAGCCTATGGCATGCTCCATTATTTCTTCTCAGGACCGGGGCAGAGTTTCTTTTTATCGCTTTATACGGTTTACTTTTTGGCGGCAGCAGGCGTCGATCAAATTGGCTATACCAGCTTATATATGATCGCCACTTTGACGAGTTCCTTCGTGCTACCATTTCTAGGAAGGCTACTCGACCGAATATTGCTCAGGCGCTTTAGTGTGATCTTGGGGATAGTTTTTGCTGGCTTCTGTGTGTTTACTTCTTTGGTCGTGCACCCAGCCATGTTGGTATTTGCCTTGGTAGGTTTGCGACTTTGTGGCCAAGGGCTGATGCCGCTAACTGGTTCGACAGCTATTACCCGCTACTTTGATGCGGAGCGAGGACAAGCACTTGCCTTGGTTAATTTTGGGATTTCCTTCGCAGAGATTGCCTTTCCGCTACTGATAGTTAGTCTTATTGCGGTGAGCAGTTGGCAGTTTTCTTGGCTGGTCGTTGCGGGAATTATAGTAGTAGTTTTTATCCCTTCGGTGGTGCTCTTAGTGCCCAAAGACATACCTTTTCAAC
>CAZHOC010001605.1:0-1586 GCA_964534295.1 uncultured Bacteroidia bacterium
CGTTCTCTTATACTGAGAATTCCAAGCAACTGGAAAAGCTGCTTACCACAGCCGACCTTTTAGTCATTTCCAATAATAAAGCCTTTGAAGCTTCTACCAAAGAAGCCATTTTCGATCGCGTGAACCAAGGTATGCCCATGATGATCTATCATCCCAGCACCTGGTACAACTGGAAGGACTGGCCAGACTACAATAAGGCCCTCGTTAGTGGAGGATCTCGTTCACACGAAAAACTGCAAGCGTTTGAAGTTCGAGTGGTCAAACCTAATCATCCCATCATGAAAGGTGTTCCTGCAAGCTTCCGAATTACAGATGAACTATATCGTTGGGAAGAGGATCCAAATGGCCCAGGCATAGAAGTCCTAGCTGTCGGGCGAGGCTTAGAATCAGGGGAGGAATATCCAGTCGTTTGGACCGTCAAACATGCCAAGACGAAGATCGTGTGCAACACCTTGGGGCATGACCAGGATGCACATGGTTTACCCCCCTACCAAACTATTTTAAATAATAGTCTAAATTGGTTGAAGCAAGGAATTAAGAAGCGCCTAGCGAACTAGGCGCAGCGCAGCCCATCTCAGTCGGTGAATTACTCACCGGCTGAGATACCTAGCTCTCCAGCGCCTGCGCAATCTGATCTAGATGGCGCTGATTGTGCCATACCACCTTATCGAATTCGTCCTTTAGCGTGCGCAGTCCGGTGGCACTATGCACAAACTCCTTATCAGCTGCCCCCTCGTAATGCTGCTGAGCGAGATGGATCACCGCAGCCCTAGTAGCCTTATAAATCGCTTTGTTCACTTCGAGTGGAAAGGTGGCATAATCCAAGCCTCGCGCCCAAAGGTCCTGATCAAAAGCCCAAATCACTTGACCTGGGTTTGAAATAGTACGACGGATTCGATCATACAACACTGTATCAGCATCAACTATATGGTGTAAAAGCTGTCGTACGGTCCACTTACCTGGAGCGTAGGTTTTAGCCATTTCGTCTTCATTTAATTCAAAATAAAAAAGGGTCTGTGATTGCGTGTTCTGTAAGCCTGTAATAATGTCCATCTCTCTGGTTTTAGGATACGCTGTAATTACTTACCCCAAGTTGCGATGAATGAGCGCAAAAAAGGAAGATTTTGCAAAAACATAGCCAAAAGTTGGGTTGTGTCGCAAATATCTGAGGCATTTGGGCTCCTTAGAATGAATCGCAACTTGAATTGCTTAGTAAAGTAAAAAGCCCTCGTGTAAGTTCCCAATTTCAACTTCTTGAAGATATTTTTTCTTACTGCACAATCAATTTGTACCTTCCTGCGCCAACGACCTGCGTCGGCCAAATTTATGGTTAGGAACCGTCTACAAATCCCTCTTCAATTACAATAAGCAATTACCATGAAAATTACCTCCGTCAAGATATGGAAAGAGAATCTGGAATTAACTCGTCCCTACACCATCGCCTACAGAACAATTGACAAAGTCGAAAACATTTTTGTCATCATTGAAGGGGCGAATGGCATCCAGGGCATTGGTGCTGCTTCTCCTGCCGTGTATGTGACTGGTGAAGTATTCGAAGATAGCCTACAGCTGCTTCAGACTGAGTT
>CAZHOC010001606.1:0-1584 GCA_964534295.1 uncultured Bacteroidia bacterium
AACCATCCGCCACCTCCTACCACTAAAGGCGCCGCAAGCGCCAAGGCAGTATCAATGATAAAGCCCGCATAAGCCCACTCCTTGAGGCGATTTGACTTGCGTGTCCACACGGCCACTAGGCCGAGTATTTTTAAAGTCGCTAAAGGATAAACCAAGTAGGTCGGGTAACCCAGATTCTCAAAGATGCCTGCCATGGCGTCATGATTGAAGAAGTACATACTCGCCGAAAACAACATGATAATCGTGAGAATACCCGTCGAGATCCAATAGATGATTTTGTCGATATTCATTTGCAGAAATTTTCCCGCAAGTTAATGTTTAAACATTATCATCCTGCAATTTGGGCGACAACCATTGATACAAGACTGGCACCATCAACAAACTCAAGATCGTTGAAGACACCATACCGCCAATGATCGTCCAACCAAGTGGAGACCATAAAGCACTGTTAGTCAGGGTCAAAGGCAAGAGTCCAAAGATGGTCGTCATAGTCGTCAGCAAGATCGGCGTAAATCGAGTTTCACTGGCTTTTTGGATCGCTTCGCGCAAGGCCATGCCTTGTCGGCGCAATTGGTTGGTGTAGTCCACCAAGATGATGGAGGTGTTTACGACGATACCCACCAAGGAGGTAAAGCCTACAAAAGCCATAAAGGAGAAGCTAAATCCTGACAAAAAGAGCGCAAGAATGGAACCGCCAAAAGCCAATGGAATCGCTGAAAAAACGATAAATGGCTGCATAAAGGAGCGAAACTGCAGGATCAGGACTGCAAAGATGCCCAGCAAAGCTACGATCAGCATCTGTCCCAAATCCCCAAAAGAGTCTTGTTGAGTCTCATACTCACCGCCGATATAGAAAGAATATCCCTTAGGCAATTCCATCTTTTCCAAGGCTTCGATAATTTCTACTGTAACCTCAGTGGTATTATAGTCATCCAGGACATCGGCTGTTACCACCGCGGTGCGTTGGAAGTTGTAGTGATTCATCTTAGCAGGGCCTGGCTCAAAGTGCAAACTGGCTAACTGGCGTAGCGGTACTTGTGCTCCCGTAACTGCTGGCACGTACACTCTGTCGAAAGCAGAAATTTCTTTGCCTTTGGCGACCGGCATACGCAATACCATATCGTACTCCTCACCATTTTCCTGAGACATGGTACCAATCTTAGTTCCAGTCAATGCGGTCCGGACAGCCAAATCAATATCCGCCAACTGCACACCTAGCATACCTGCTTTGTCGCGATTCACCGCCACTTTGAGGTCCGTCTTTGGTATGCGAAGCGGATTATCAACATTATCAGTACCGGGAGTACTTGCGATGACATCTTCCAATTGGGTCGAAAGCTTGGTTAAGACCTTGGTCTCTGGGCCTAAGACTTTGATTTCGATAGGCGCAGCATAAGGAGGACCATTTTTGAATTCATCAACGGTGATACGTGCCCCAGGATAAGCCTTAAACTCTTGGCGTAATTGAGCTAAGAAACCATTCATTTTATTGCGATCCCATTCGTTGAGATTGACCAAGAGTTGCGCGTGGCGCAAATTGTAACGCTCCGGAATCACATTGTAATAGATGCGTGGATTGCCGTG
>CAZHOC010001607.1:0-1583 GCA_964534295.1 uncultured Bacteroidia bacterium
CCCATATTGGATGCAATAGCGCTGATAATACGCAAGTTAGCTTGGTGGGGAACGAGGTAGGCTATGTCATCGCCCGTAAGATTGTTAGCCTCCATCACCTTAGTTACAGCATCTGCCATATTGGTCACTGCAAACTTAAACACAGCTCGACCTTCTTGATACACATAGTGTTCCTTGGCATCAATTGTCTCATGGCTTGCCGGCTTGCGACTACCACCTGCCTTCATGTGCAAATGCTTTTCGCCAGTACCGTCTGAACGCAAATGCGCTCCCATCAAACCTACCTCCTCTGTAGTTGGCTCTATTAGTACTGCGCCAGCACCGTCGCCAAAAATAATGCAGGTAGCCCTATCTTCGTAATCGATAATACTCGACATCTTATCTGCCCCTACCACTACTACTTTTTTATGCGCCCCAGACTCAACTAATTTAGAAGCCGTATGCAGTCCATATAGAAAACCAGAACAAGCGGCGCTCAGGTCAAAGCCGTAGGCATTTATTGCACCTACCCCTGCACCAATGATATTGGCAGTGGCAGGAAAAAGCATATCGGGCGTAGTCGTACAGCAAATAATCAAGTCGATCTCTTCAGCTGTATTACCCGTTTTTTCTAGTAATCTCTTTACCGCAGGAATAGCGAGTTGGGAAGTCCCTTGGTTTTCCCCTTTAAGAAGGCGACGCTCCTTAATCCCCGTTCTTTCAGTAATCCACTGATCGTTGGTCTCCACCATGGTTTCCAACTCCTTATTGGTCAAAACATAGTCGGGCAGGTAGCCTGCAACGCCAGTGATGGCTGCTCTTGTCAATGTCATCGTGTGATAATCCTTGTATGATGAGGAATGCAGGACAGTCCGATCCAGCCTCCTTCATGTAGAGTAGTTTCCTAAAAGTAGGCTAATGTATGCCATAAGTACTGACGTACATTAACATAAGATCAGCAAATTAAAGAAAATAACTCAGTAATTGCCAACCTTGTTAGGGGTATTGACAGGAAAAGGGGAGAACAAGGGGAATTGGAGCTAGAAATCGCCGTATCTTGTTAGAAGTTGGCCTCTATTTAAATCGAGGAGCAGAGTCTGGTCTACCTTCTGTACAGTATCGGGATAAACAAACTCTTCATGAATATTGAGAAGTTTTCTAAGTTTATGATAAGTATCTTCTCTATCCAATCTAATTGTTCTCATCATTTCATTTGCCTGATGATATACGAGTGCATATGGCGTTTGCAGATAAGAGGCTTTAATAAAAAGTTGCTCTATATCTTCAAATTTTAACAACTCACGCTCTGTCCTTAACTCCAAATCCGATTTTTGGGTCAGCAACATACATCCCAGATACAATTCTGCAATAACATAATAACGATCCAGGCTCTCCAGCGTTTTCACTAGGTTCAAATCACCCTTTCTAATATTCCGCCTGCTATAGAAATCAGTAATTTCTTTCTGAAAGAGGAAGTCGGTCAGGTAATCATTCTGTTCAGGGCGCTGCTTGTTTTTCAGCTTTGATTCAAAAGTTTTTATGGTATCTGTAAATCGTTTATCAAGATATTTTGCGCTGTAAAACTTTGATAGGGCTAATAGTTG
>CAZHOC010001608.1:0-1582 GCA_964534295.1 uncultured Bacteroidia bacterium
AAGCGCTTCTCCCTAGAAGGAGGAGAGAGCGCCATCGTTGCGCTGGATGGCATTATCAATGAGGCCGCTAAGGGAGAGGTTCAAGAGGTGGTAATCGGGATGGCACACCGAGGTCGTCTAAATGTCTTGGCCAATATCATGGGAAAGACGTACGCCCAAATCTTTAATGAGTTTGAAGGGAATGTCGTTCCAGACTTGAGTTTTGGAGATGGCGACGTGAAATATCACTTAGGGTTCAGTAGTCAAGTCGACACCCCATCCGGAAAAAATGTACATCTTAAGTTGGCCCCCAATCCGAGCCACTTGGAAGCGGTCAATCCGGTGGTGGAGGGTTTTGCACGGGCCAAGGCCGATATCCTATATGGTAGCCAATATGATGCGATCTTACCAATCTTAATCCATGGAGATGCTGCTGTAGCAGGGCAAGGAGTTGCCTTTGAAACCGTACAGATGAGCCAATTAGAAGGCTATCACACTGGAGGCTCCATTCACTTGGTCATCAACAATCAAGTAGGTTTTACCACCGACTTCGATGATGCTCGTTCGTCTGTGTACTCTACTGGTGTTGCCAATGTTGTGAATGCACCCGTATTTCACGTAAATGGGGATGACCCAGAGGCGGTCCTGCACGTTTGCCAATTGGCGGTTCAATATCGCCAGGAGTTCAATACAGATGTATTCATCGATATGGTTTGCTACCGCCGTCATGGTCACAACGAAGGGGATGATCCGGAATTTACGCAGCCTGAGATGTATAAGTACATCAAAGATCACGCGAATCCTCGTGAGATCTATTTACAACAACTCTTAGATCGTGGCGACGTAGATAAGGCATTGGCTGATGAGCTGGAAAAATCGTTCTGGTCGCTTTTGCAAGACCGACTGGATGACGTACGCGAAAAACCGCTACCTTATACTTACCAAGAACCAGAAGAAGCTTGGAGGAAGCTGCGTAAGACTGCGGATCCGGCTGACTTCAAGTCTTCGCCAGAAACAGGTGTAGACAAAGAAATATTAGAAGGTATTTTGGACAAACTGGCCGAACTACCAGAAGGTTTTACACCCTTGCGTAAGGTGCAGCGTTTGTTTAAAAATATTGCTAAGGCCCGCAAGGCTGATGCCCTGGACTGGGGTTTAGCAGAACTGATGGCTTACGGAACGTTACTCCTGAATGGACACAATGTTCGGATGAGTGGGCAGGATGTCCGCCGAGGAACGTTCAGTCACCGACACGCAGTAATGCGCGATGCGAAGAACTTTGGGGAGTACAACCGTCTTAGTCAGTTGTCGGATAAGCAGGGAACATTTCACATCTATAACTCTCTGCTATCTGAGTTTGCCGTACTTGGTTTTGAGTTTGGTTATTCCTTAGCTACACCAGATGATTTGGTTATCTGGGAGGCTCAGTTCGGTGATTTTGCCAACGGCGCCCAGACCATCTTTGATCAATTTATTTCCTCTTCCGAGTCGAAGTGGCAACGTATGAGTGGTGTAGTAGCCCTATTGCCGCACGGTTACGAAGGGCAGGGGCCGGAACACTCTAGTGCTCGCCTGGAGCGCTTCTTGCAGTTGTGTGCAGAAT
>CAZHOC010001609.1:0-1581 GCA_964534295.1 uncultured Bacteroidia bacterium
AAATTGAGCGATCATAATGATCAAAAAGCGGTAGTCGTAGTTTTCACCTCTTCCCACTGCTCTTGGGCTACTCAATACATCGAGCGCCTACAAAAACTGCATGAGCGTTATGCGGAGCAGGAAGTAGCCTTCATTGCGATCAACAGTAATGATGCGACGCTTAGCCAAAGGGATGCAGAAGCGCGAATGCAGAAGATTGCGAAGTATGAATTCCCCTATCTCAAGGATAGAGACCAAACCGTTGCGCGTATGTTTGGTATTACCAAAAACCCAGAGGCGGTGGTTTTGATTCCAGTAGAGGAAGGCTTCCAAATGGTATATCGTGGCAAAATCGATGATAATCCTCTTGATGCGACTATGGTAGAGAATGCCTTTTTGGATAAAGCGATTCAAGCTGTATTGGCTGGGGAAGATCCAGAAACAGATACGACTATCCCTAATGGCTGTAGTATCAAATGGATAGAAGCAGGGAAATAAAACACAGATAAAATACTAACTATATATGGGCATCCATTTGGGTGCCCATTTTTATGTTTGCGAACTTTCAGTCAGCCTGATTGTTAAATTTTGAGAACCGATGTACTTTGCAAACTGACAAACGAAATTTTATACAACCTGCCAATCTATAATTCCAATGAACAAATTAACCGTCTTATTAGGAATGCTGGTCATTTCTGTATTTATGGTTTCCTGTGCTGGTGAAAAGCAAGCCGAAACTGCAGATATGCCAGAAGAGCCAATGGCGGCGGAAATCACACTAACGCCACTAGAGGGTTCACCGGCTTTCCCAGAAGCAAGTCTAAATCTAGCTGAAATTCCAAGCCAAGCCGATGATAGTAGCTTCAGCTTTGCTTTCGATGTTAGCGGCTATACTTTGGGAGAGCAGACCACTCCTGCTTCTCCAAATAATCTTGCCAATTCTGGCAAAGGACAGCATATCCACTTCATCGTCAATAATGGTCCTTACTCGGCACATTATGAGCCGACTTTTACTTCTGATAAGTTTAAGGAAGATGGCAACTATGTGATTTTAGCCTTCCTTTCTCGCTCTTATCATGAGAGTGTCAAGAACCTCGCTGACCCAAGTTCTTTTGAGGTTACACAAATCAACAAAGGAGGCGGTGAAGAAGCAGACCTCGAAGCTCCTCACATGTTTTACAGCCGTCCTAAAGGCAAATACTCAGGTGAAGGCGCCAAGAAGGTGTTGTTAGACTTCTTTTTGCTCAACACTGATTTAGCCCCTGATGGTAACAAGGTAAAAGTTACTATCAACGAAGGCGCTGCAGAATTTATGATTGATAAGTGGCAGCCATATGTTTTGGAAGGTGCCCCTATGGGAACGCTTACCGTTAAGCTAGAGCTATTGGATGCAGAAGGTCAACTCGTTCCTTCTCCATTTAACCCTGTGGTACGTGAGGTAACTTTGGAAGAGTAAGGCCTTTTCCGACTAACTGATATTAGCTCAGTGATTGATTAAGAAGTTTGATCCGCTAAAGGATTAGCTTCACTTCAGTCGCTGAGCTTTTTTTTGTCTAGGCTAAAAAACTAGCATTAAAGTGAATTAGGTCTTATTTTCGCACT
>CAZHOC010001610.1:0-1572 GCA_964534295.1 uncultured Bacteroidia bacterium
TAGGGCTGCCGAGGCTTGGTCAACGTCCATCGCTTGTTTGGCAACTGCATTGGGGAGATTATCGTGGTGATCCCAACCCATATGGTAGAGCTGAATAAAACGAACTCCGCGTTCCGCAAGGCGGCGGGCCAAAAGAGCATTGGCGGCAAAAGTGCCAGGTTTGGCGGCATCTGGTCCATACATGCGGTAGATATGATCAGGCTCGCCACTGATATCCATAGTTTCAGGCACCGAGGTTTGCATGCGATAAGCCATCTCATATTGGGCGATACGGGCGCTAATCTCCGGATCCCCCATGGCTTCGTATTGCTTTTGGTTGAGATCACTGATTAAGTCCAGCATCTGACGCCTGTCTTCACGGTGCATGCCCTTAGGATCTTGCAGATAAAGTACAGGATCTTTGCCGGAACGAAACTGCACGCCCTGATGTACAGAGTGCAAAAATCCATTGCCCCAAAGACGAGAGTAAAGCGGCTGGGCAAAAGGCCTTCCCGTACCACGTGAGAGTAATACACAAAAGGTAGGCAGATTTTCATTCGTGCTCCCCAAACCATAGCTCAACCAAGAACCAATACTGGGACGCCCCACCTGCTGAGAACCCGTCTGGAAGAAGGTAATCGCAGGATCGTGATTAATCGCCTCTGTATGCATAGACTTGATGACACAAAGTTCATCGGCGATTTGAGAGGTATAGGGCAAGAGCTCGCTAATCCAAGCGCCGCTTTCCCCATGTTGCTTGAAGCTAAATTTGGAAGGCGCTAAAGGGAAACTACTTTGACCTGAAGTCATCCCTGTTAGTCGCTGGCCTTGCCGAACGCTTTCCGGCAGGTCCTGACCGACCATTTTTTCCAAAAGGGGATTGTAGTCAAAGAGCTCAAATTGAGAAGGACCTCCACTTTGAAAGAGGTAGATTACTCGCTTCGCTTTAGGGGCAAAATGCAAAGCGTCCATTATCCCTTGACTAAAATCAGGTCCTGCTTGCATCTTGCTGGGATCAGCAAAGCAACCGGGCAAAATCGAAGCCAAGGCCATGCCACCAATCCCTAAGCTAGCTTTGGAGAGAAAATGGCGACGATTGATCGTAAGTAAATGTTCGTGTACTGGATCCATGGATTAGCTTTTTGAGACGACTTCGTCAAGGTTGAGGAGACTAGAAGCAAGTAATGTATAAGCGGCTAATTCCGCAGAGGATATATCTTGGTCTATTGGGTATTCACCGATATTGAGGAGGGCCTCGACTGACTCAGGCTCCGCCTCAAGGCGAGACTGTTGCAGCGTCAAAAACTGCTGCAGTTTTTGAGATTCGTCGACATCTGGTTTGCGGGCTGTTAGTAAGCGGAAGCCATAGCCAATGCGCTCTTCGGCATTGGTGCCTCCTTCTTTGATCATGCGTACTGCGAGCAAGCGAGCTGCTTCCAGATAGGTAGGGTCGTTGAGCAAAACGAGTGCTTGCAGGGGGGTACTGGTAGCCTGGCGCTTTACTTCGCAGATGCCTCTTCGAGTGGCATCCATCGTGATCATATTGGGTGGTGGAATCGTCCGCTTCCAAAAGGTGTAGAGTGATCTACGATA
>CAZHOC010001611.1:0-1570 GCA_964534295.1 uncultured Bacteroidia bacterium
AATCTGCTCATACAGGAGACATCTCCCTTAATCTTGTTAGCAGAAGACAACGAAGGCAATATCATTACCCTTTCAAGCTACCTCAAAGCCAAAGGTTATCGCCTAGTTTTGGCAAAAAATGGACGCGAAGCGATTGACAAAGCAATAGATGCACAGCCCGATTTAATTCTCATGGATATTCAAATGCCCGGCATGGATGGGCTAGAAGCCATCGGGGAGATTCGCCAAAATCCAAGCTTATTCAATGTACCCATCATTGCCCTCACAGCTCTAGCCATGAAAGGCGATCGCGAACGTTGTCTAGAGAAAGGAGCTGATGATTACCTCAGCAAACCCGTGAAGCTAAAGCAACTGACAGTCAATATTCAAAAGCTTTTAGCTGCTAAAAACAATACGGCATAAATAAACTTTTTTCCAAACAATCCATACAATCCATACAAAAATCGATAAAAACTTCCCAATAAAAAATTTACTCTCCAACATTTCTTAAGTAAAAATAAAAGTTTTCACGTAATAGATGATTTTTAAAATGATCTGGGAATAATAAATCCAGAAGTCTCAAGGATTAAAGCACCATGGTAAGCTCCACTGGATATCATATTTACAAACGACTCAATAACAGTACGACAGCACGAGAATATCTTTTTGTCGGAGGAAATTACCAGCGTTAATCTAATTTAGATTTAGATTTAGTACTTATGTTCGTTGTTCGCCAGCCTAATTACTCTTCCCCAAGCGCGCGCTTACTACAGGGAATTGCGATCGCAACAAATCGTTTACTGACAGTCAAAAATCACCATCAGTCAGTACAGTCTGCGCTGAATGCCCTGGGCATTGCTACAGATGTAGATCGAATATACATTTTTGAAAACCATCCCCACCCCGAAACTGGGCAACCTGCCATCAGCCAGCGTTGGGAGTGGGTAGCCGAGGGCGTGTCACCGGAAATTGACAACCCGGAGCTACAAAACCTGCTCTACTACAAAATTCTTCCCCGATGGCATCAAACTTTATCTCAAGAGCAACCAATTTTGGGTGTAATTAAAGACTTTCCTGAAACTGAGCGAATGCTATTAGGGACTCAAGGGATTCAGTCTATTATGGTAGTGCCAATTTTTATCCGCGACTATTTTTGGGGATTTGCCGGCTTTGATGACTGCCACCAAGAGCGGCAATGGGATGAGAATACACAAGCAGCGTTAATGGCGATCGCAGGTAGCATTGGTGGTGCGATTTCCCAATGGCAGGCAGAAGCCAAGCTGAAGAAACTCAACGAAACTCTAGAGCAGCGAGTCAAATCTCGTACAGCCGAACTTGAGCAAGCAAAGGAATTAGCGGAAAAAGCGAATCGTGCCAAGAGCGAATTTCTTGCCAACATGAGCCACGAGCTTCGCACTCCCCTCAATGGGATTTTGGGTTATGCCCAAGTCCTTAATAATTCTCAAGAATTGAGGAAAAAAGAGCGCCACGGGATTCAAATCATTCACAAATGCGGCTCTCATCTACTGACTCTTATTAACGATGTATTGGATTTGTCCAAGATTGAAGCTCAGAAACTAGAACTGGAATT
>CAZHOC010001612.1:0-1567 GCA_964534295.1 uncultured Bacteroidia bacterium
GGCACTTGCCTCGACCCAAGTCTCACTACCGTCCTGAGTATTTTTAAAGGCTACTTTACCATTATCTAGGTCAACTTGACTACAGCCCATTTCGAAGTGTACGTGCACATCTTCATAGCGGTCTGCTTCATTGAGTAAGGCTTCGTTCAGGCCGCCTCTCGAAACACTATTGATATAGTCATCTTTTCGTCCACTGTAGGGCGAAAGCCAAGCTTCCCCATCCAAAGGATGAATCATCCTACCATACATGGGGATGACAGCTTCTTTGGCAAAATCTTGCATACCCACCAGGCTAAGCGCTTTAATCCCTCGGTCTGATAGGGCAAGGTTTATCGAGCGCCCTGCGGGAACGTCTGCCCTTCGCATATCGGGACGGCGTTCGTATAGATCAACCGAGTATCCTCGCTGAGCTAACCTGATGGACAATAGTGTACCACATAATCCAGCTCCTATGACGACTACTTTTTCTTTCATTGAATAGATTTCTGTTCCTACCTAATCGTTTATGGCGGCTTTTAATATCTCCACAAACTCAAAAACGTCCACATAGTTATTGTAAAGTGGCACGGGGGCTACTCTGATCACATCAGGCTCTCGCCAATCAGCAATCACGCCTGCTTGGGTGATCTGATCAAAGAGAGATTTATCGGCATCCTTTACCTGAATAGAGAGCTGACAACCGCGCTCCTCTGGATTGCGAGGGGTGATAATACGGATTCTATCGTTCTCGAAGAGATCCAACAAATACTCCATATAGCCAGTAAGGTGTTTGGCTTTACGGACAAGATTGTTCATGCCGGCTTCATCAAACATCTCTAAGGAAGCTCGCATGGCCGCCATTGGAAGGATGGGCGGATTAGAAAGCTGCCAGCCTTCAGCACCAGGAATGGGTTGGAAATCGGGTCCCATCAAAAAGCGAGAGTCCTTATCGTGTCCCCACCAACCAGCGAATCGGGGTAAATCAAATGCCTTTGCATGGCGTTCGTGTACAAAGCAACCCGCTAAGCTACCGGGGCTACTATTGAGATATTTGTAGGTACACCAAACGGCAAAATCTGCCCCACTGTCATGAAGTTTTAAAGGGAGATTCCCTGCTCCGTGAGCTAGGTCAAAGCCAACCACGCAACCTCTTTTATGGCCTGCTTCGGCAATCTTTTGCAGCTCAAATGCCTGCCCGCTATAGTAGTTGACTCCTCCTAGAAGGATTAAGGCAATCTCTTCACCAGCTCGATCAATGATAGATAAGATTTCCTCGGTGGAGGTATAAGCAGAATCTGCTTCGTAAGGTAACTCTAATAAAGCTTCTTCTGGATCAAAGCCATGGAAAGCGATCTGCGACTTAACGGCATATTGATCTGAGGGGAATGCGCCTTTTTCGATGAGGATTTTGTAACGATCGCTCGTCGGGCGATAAAAAGAAACCATCATCAGATGCAGATTGACGGTCAGAGTATTCATGACCACTACTTCAATAGGCTTAGCACCGACGACTCTCGCCATGGATTCGGTCAAGAATTCGTGATAAGGCATCCAAGGCTTACGAGCGTGAAAATGTCCTTCTACCCCG
>CAZHOC010001613.1:0-1565 GCA_964534295.1 uncultured Bacteroidia bacterium
CGATCTGTCTTAGGTGTATTTGCGGAAACGCAACGAGCGGAGATTTCGACCGTTCTTCGAGCTATGGTACAGGATTATCCTTTTGAGGATATCAATCAGCTACAAAAAATCACGTCCCCCACCCTTGTGATCGGCAACGAAGATGATCCACTTCATCCTTATAGTATGGCTGAAGCTATGCACCAGCGCTTACCTAACAGTACCGTAGAAAAAGTTATTTCTCGATATATTGATGATGTCAAACATCGTCAAACAGTAGTTCAAATTGTATCAAAATTTATTGACAATCTATGAAAAGCAATTGGAAAGATTCTGAGGCTAAAAAACTCAAGGGCGATCTGTTGAAACTGAGGGTGTATACCTCAAGATTGCTGGGTAATAATGAAGACCTGGTGATGCACGGCGGAGGTAATACCTCAGTAAAAGTCAAGGAGACTAACATCTTTGGTGAGGAAGAGGAAATATTGTATGTAAAAGGCAGTGGCTGGGATCTAGCTACTATTGAAGCGCCGGGTTTTGCTCCAGTAAAGTTATCCGCCTTACATCGCTTAGCCCAATTGGATACGCTGAGTGATGTGGATATGGTTAAGAATCAGCGCATGGCGATGACCAATCCCTCTGCTCCTAACCCCTCAGTAGAAGCTATATTACATGCTATTATACCTTACACTTTTGTGGATCACACCCACGCAGATGCGGTCGTTACGGTGACTAACACCCCTGGTGGCAAAAAACGTATCCAAGAGATATACGGGGACAAGATCTTGATCATTCCCTACGTGATGCCTGGCTTTATATTGGCCAAGAAGATCTATGAAATGACCAAAAACATTGATTGGGATAGCATTGATGGCATGATCCTGATGAATCATGGGGTGTTTACCTTTCACAATGATCCAAAGGTCAGCTACGAGAAAATGATCTCCATTGTAGATGCCTCTGAGAAGTACTTGAAAAAGCAAGGTGCAAATCCAATCAAAGGAAAAGGGAAGGGTAAAATTGACGGTCTGCAGATTGCGAGATTACGAAAGAAGGTTTCCGAGGTCTGGAATAAGCCAGTATTAGCAAAACTGGATAGCTCGGCTTCTGCTAAGACCTTTAGTGAACTTTCTGATGTGGCTAAGATCACCTCTCGTGGCCCTCTCACTCCTGATCATATTATCCGTACCAAGCGTACGCCTATGATGGTTTCTGAGAGTCCAAAAAAGGATTTAGAGAAGTATGTAAAGGATTATAAGGCCTACTATAAGAAATATAACACCGGCGAGCAGACTTTATTGGACCAAGCACCCCGTTGGGCTATTGTTCCTGGGAGTGGTGTGGTGTCCTTCGGTCCTACCGTAAAGCATACGCGGATCATTGAGGATATCGCTCGTCATACGCAACGCGCCATCTTTCAGGCGGAGCACCTTGGAGGTTGGAAGGCCTTAGGTAAAGGTGATCTTTTTGAAATGGAGTATTGGAGTTTGGAACAGGCAAAATTAAAGAAAGCTGGAAAGCCGAAGGCCATGCAGGGAAAAGTGGCAATTGTAACGGGTGCGGCCAGTGGTATCGGGAAAGCCTGT
>CAZHOC010001614.1:0-1564 GCA_964534295.1 uncultured Bacteroidia bacterium
TGTCTCGAATTTTGATCACCGGGATGGTGACCGTATTTATTTACTCAAAACTTTGGAGGAGATCAAAAGTCCTTACGGATCTGGAGTTCTATGAGATACGATACTCCGGTAAAAACGCATCTTTCTTACGAGGCTTCCGGGCACTTTATCTGGGTGTATTTTTTAATTGCCTTATCATGGGTAGCGTGAGCCTCGCTGCTGTCAAGATATCCTCTATATTATTTGGATTGAGTCCAACGAATACGCTATTGATCGCCGGTATTGCTGTAGTTCTCTACTCCACGATGGGAGGACTGAAAGGTGTGATTTGGGCAGATTTTCTTCAATACGCTTTGGCGATGATTGGGGCTATTTATGCAGCAAAGGTCGCACTGAATCATCCGAAAATATCAGGACTGGGAAATCTACTAGCCAAGCCCGAACTCCAGGATTCATTGGCTGTTATACCAGACATTTCGGACCCTTCTGTCTTGATTCCTCTTTTTATTATCCCCATTGCGGTACAGTGGTGGGCAGTATGGTATCCAGGAGCAGAGCCCGGCGGTGGGGGTTACATCGCACAAAGAATGCTGGCCAGTAAAGATGAGAAACATGCCGTTGGTGCTACCCTACTGTTCAATTTCATGCACTACGCCATACGACCCTGGCCTTGGGTTATTGTAGCCTTATCATCCATTATCATATTCCCTTCGCTTGAGTCAATCCGAGAGGCTTTCCCCAATATAAGCGACCAATATTTAGGTAACGATATTGCATACCCAGCTATGCTCTCTCTCGTAGGACCCGGCTGGCTAGGGCTTATTGTTGCTTCGTTGGTGGCGGCTTATATGTCGACCATTAGTACACACTTGAATTGGGGATCGTCTTACATCACTCACGATTTCTACCAAAGGTTTGTAAACAAGGATGCAACTGATAAAGAACTGGTACGAATAGGGCAGGTAAGCACAGTGATACTAATGATTATCAGTGCGATCTTGACTTTGACGATTATGGAAAATGCCTCGCAAACTTTCAACTTATTGTTACTTTCTGGCGCAGGTTCCGGATCTATATTCTTGTTTCGATGGTTCTGGTGGAGAATCAATGCGATGACTGAGATAGCCGCATTGGTCGTGGCTATGATTTGCGGCATTTTATTTAGCTTTTTCATTCCGGACGCAGCGCTAGCATCAGAAGTATTGGATGGATTTACCACTAAACTTTTGTTGACTACAGCAATAACTACAATTACATGGCTGCTAGTCGCCAGGTTCACAACTCCGGAAAATCAGGAGACTTTGCAAAACTTCTACAAACTGATCCAACCGGGAGGAAAGGGATGGAAAAAAGTAGTTGATAAAGCAGCCGAAAACAATGAAAACATTGTTACAGAAAGCTCTTGGGATATTCCACAATCCATTTTGTGTGTAGTATTCGGATGTATTGCGATCTATAGCGCTTTGTTTTCCATTGGTAATTTCCTTTACGGCAAATACACATTATCCATCATTTTGATGATTATGTTTGCGGCTTCAACGGCCTTGATATTTAGGCTGGTAAAGAAGTTGAATTTCAAGTAATA
>CAZHOC010001615.1:0-1564 GCA_964534295.1 uncultured Bacteroidia bacterium
CTCAATCCAATAAAAAATCAAAATGCGCCTGCTCCTAAAGCGAGGGGAGCCACGATTCTTGTGCCACTATTTGTCTTCTTCTTATTCCAGATCGTGTTTCCTTGGCGCTATCTCCTGTACCCAGGCAACGTCTTTTGGACAGAAGAAGGGTATCGATTTGCCTGGAGAGTCATGCTGATGGAAAAAGCTGGAACAGCTACCTTTTATGTAAAGGATGGTCCTGATGGGCGTGAGGGATCGGTCATCAATCATCAATTTTTAAATGATCATCAAGAAAAACAGATGGCCATGCAGCCCGACTTACTTTTACAATTTGCCCATTATCTGGATAGGCATTTTAAACGAGAAGGAATGAAGGATCCGCATGTACGGGCAGAAGTTTTAGTAACACTTAATGCGAGACCTGCAAAGCTGCTGATTGACCCGAATGTGGATCTGAGTCAGCAGAGAGATACCTGGGAGCCGAAGAAATGGATTATGCCATACGCTGAATCAAGCAATAAATGAGAGCTGTCACCTTCACGATTCTATTCATGTTTGGCTTATGCTCTTTTGGCCAATCCGTAAAGGTTTCGGGTAGAGTCATTGATGGAAGCTCAGGAAATCCACTCGCAGACGTCACCGTTTTTGAGCCACAACTTCAAATAAAGACAACAACCGATAGCCAAGGAAATTATGAAATTGAGTTGCCAAAGGGCAAGCGTATGCTTCAAGTCTTTGTCTTTGGCATGGAACCTCAATCCGCAGATCTGGAATTAGGATCAGATCAGGTTGTTGATTTTAGGCTGTCCGAGCTTTCGCAAAATCTTGAGGAGGTAGAAGTGACGAATGTTAGGGTAGGTGCTGCAACAGGCCTTGCTCGTTTAGGGGCAGTGGAAGACTTTGCAATCTACGAAGCAAAGAAAAATGAGCTTATACTACTTGACAATTTTGCAGCGAACAAGGTAAGTAACAATGCACGTCAGGTTTTTGCCAAAGTACCAGGGTTGAACATTTGGGAAAGCGACTTTGCGGGTTTGCAGTTGGATATTGCTGCTCGTGGCTTAGGCCCTAGCAGAACAGCAAATTTCAATACCAGGCAAAATGGCTATGACATGAGTGCAGATGCATTGGGATACCCAGAAAGCTACTATTTACCTGCTCTTCAAGCAGTAGAGCGGATTGAAGTAGTGAGAGGTGCTGCCTCTTTACAGTATGGCACTCAGTTTGGAGGAATGCTCAACTTTAAAATAAAAGAAGCTCCCGATACACCAATTGAAGTGAACCTGGAGCAAGCTGTGGGTTCTTTTGGGTTAATTAATTCCTTCGGAAGTGTTGGAGGGAGAAGTGGCAAGTGGGACTATTATGGATACTTTCAGTATCGACAAGGGGATGGTTGGCGTGATAATTCCCAATTTGACGCACAGCTTGGATACACGAGGCTTGGACTTCAGGCGTCAGACAAATTGAAAGTCGGTGTAGAGTATTCCTATTTAAATTATAAAGCGCAGCAACCAGGAGGTCTTACGGATGATGATTTTGCAACAGGCGATTTGACAATCTCTAAGAGGAGTCGAAATTGGTT
>CAZHOC010001616.1:0-1563 GCA_964534295.1 uncultured Bacteroidia bacterium
CCCAGCCATGCCATTATAGCCGCTTAGCCCTAGCAATTCTGGCGTTACATAGCCGGCGATGATGCCTCCGACCAAGGCAAAGGTCATCCTGAAACCGGTGAGTTTGCCACGCTCATTATAGTCCTCCGTCATGACAGCAGTAAGGGCCGCATAAGGGATGTTGAAAGCAGTAAAGCATATGCTGAAGAGCAAATACATCCCTAGGGCATAGGCAAAGGCCCAATTACCGGCTAGCTCAGGCGCACTAAACAGGGCGACAAAGCAGAGCGCAGCTGGAATGGCAGCATAAAGTAAAAAAGGGCGAAACGTTCCCCAAGGGGATTTATGCTTTTGCGCCAAATATCCCATCAGGGGATCCGTAATGCCATCAAATGGACGGGCAATCAAAAATATGAGACCTGCCAGAGCTGGACTTAGCCCCATCACATCTGTGAAATAAGGCAGCAAAAAAATGGCAATTGTTTGAAATACAAGGTTTTGCCCTAAGTCCCCAAAGCCATAACCAAGGTGAGTACGAAAAGGAAGTGTATTATTTTTCAAGTAGCGTCCTTCTTAATTACTTAAATTTAGTTAATGCATAGCTAGGGATTAAACTTTTTCTCGATTCGGGAATCTACCCACTACCAGCTTGGTCTAATACATATGCGCAAACTACTCCTACTTTCTGGCTTATGCCTGAGCTACCTTATGTCTCTAGCCCAGGTACCCTTTGTCTGCGATGGGGATTTCTTCTTATCCCTAGGCTCCAATGGCACGAGCACAGGTTTTTATCGGGTACAAACGGATCCTACTACCGGTTTATTGACCTTCAATGGCTTTTCTCCTGGAAATAATTCAGGCGCTACCGTCAATGCCATGGGCTATCGGGTAACCGATAACTTCATCTACGGAGTAGATCCCAATGGCAGTGTTTTGTATCGTATTGGGTCAGACGGCCAAGCCTTCAATGTTGCCAATCTCAACTTGAGCCCAAACTATCGATATTTGGCGGGCGACGTAATGCCCGATGGCAGTGCTTTGATCGTTTTGGGGAGTGGTAATCAAGGAAACGGAAATGCTAGTAGCGTCTTATACACGATCGACTTGGCTACAGGCAACTATGCGGCAGGAATCACTTTCCTCAATATGATTGGGGGAGGCAACTCGGACGTGTTTACCGCTGACATGACGATTGATCCTTTGACCGGCATTATTTATGGCTATGATGGTAATGACGAACGCCTCATTACGATTGATATTGCGACCGGGATCATTGATGATCAGACTTTTCCTGCGGGACAGGCCGTGGACATTTTTGGGGCTCTTTATTTTGACGCCTTCGGCGAACTCCATGGCTATGGACGCCCTAATGGCGGCAATACCCAAAACTCGTTTTACGACATTGACAAGAATACAGGAGCCATGACCTTAGTCACGACTGGTCCCAGTGCCAATCAAAATGATGGTTGTTCTTGTCCTTTTACCATCGAAATGAATCATTGGGTAGCTCCCAATGCGGCCGAACCCTGCGATACGGTGATCTATTATGTAGAGATCGCTAACAACTCTGGGGGAGATAAGTCA
>CAZHOC010001617.1:0-1563 GCA_964534295.1 uncultured Bacteroidia bacterium
AGTATGGCTGATGTCAATGCCGATGGCTGGATTGATATCTACGTTTGTAACTCTGGCGATATCGCAGGTGATGGCAAACAAAACGAGCTCTACATCAACCAAAAAGACGGTACGTTCCTCGAAGAGGCAGAAAAATACGGCCTAGCAGATCCAGGCTACTCCACTCACGCCGCTTTTTTTGATTATGATAAGGATGGTGATCTCGATGTCTATCTGCTAAACAACTCCTACAAAGCCATTGGCTCTTTCAACACCCAGTACAATATGCGCGACATCCGAGACTCTGTCGGCGGTGATAAGTTATTGCGTAATGAGGGCGGCCTTTTTGTGGATGTAAGTGAAGAAGCCGGTATCTACGGCTCAGTGATTGGTTTTGGACTTGGAGTTACGGTTGGGGACCTCAATGCCGATGGTTGGCAAGATATTTATGTGTCCAACGACTTTTTTGAGCGAGACTATATCTACATCAATCAGCAAGATGGGACCTTCTCCGAAGAACTCACCGACCGCATGCATTCCATCAGCGGGGCCTCAATGGGAGCTGATATGGCCGATATTAACAACGACGCTTCGCCTGAAATCTTTGTTACAGAGATGTTGCCTCAGCCTGATGCCCGTATCAAAACCGTAACGACCTTTGAAAACTGGGATCGCTATCAAATCAACCTTCGCAATGGTTATTATCACCAGTTTACCCGCAACATGCTTCAGCTTAACAATGGCGACAATACCTTCAGTGAGATTGGGCGCATGGCAGGCATCGAGGCTACTGATTGGAGCTGGGGAGCTTTGATTAGTGATCTAGACAATGATGGTTGGAAAGACCTCTATATCGCCAACGGTATCTTCAAAGACCTTACGGATCAAGACTTTTTGGTGTACATCTCTAATTCTGAGACCCAAAAGCAGATCGTTAGTAAGGAGGGGGTAAACTATGATGCCTTGATCGAAGCCATTCCTTCCAATCCAGTCCCCAATTATGCCTATCGCAACCTAGGAGATCTTTCTTTTGAAGATAAAACCAAGGACTGGGGACTAGACCAAGCGAGCTTCTCCAATGGTTCTGCCTATGCAGATCTAGACAATGATGGTGATCTCGACCTGGTAGTCAACAATGTCAATATGCCACTCTTTGTGTATCGCAATGAGAGTCGGCAGCAGCATCCAAATCAGCATTATCTCAAAGTTGATCTACAGGGAGAGGGTAATAATACGCAAGCCTTGGGCGCGCAGATAAAGCTCTATACCGCTGAGCAAAATATGTATTTGGAGCACATGCCGATTCGCGGCTTTCAATCGAGTATGGATCCTCGACCGCATTTTGGTTTAGGCGCTCAGACCCAGATAGATAGTCTCGTAGTACGATGGCCCAATGGCAAAAAGAGTCTAATTGAGAAGCCGGCAGTTGACCAGACTTTGGTACTCAAGTCTATAGAGAGCACCCCTGCGGGGAACGCTTCTCCCAATCAGCCAATGGCTGGAAAGAGATTTAAGGAGCAGGAAATTGTGGGCCTTAACTTTAAGCATGAGGAGGATGAATTTATCGATTTCAATCGCGATCGT
>CAZHOC010001618.1:0-1559 GCA_964534295.1 uncultured Bacteroidia bacterium
TTTGTTCATTGATTTGAGATAAGATTTCATCACTTTCTTTTTCAGTCAATGAATTATTGGTGGGAGTGACCAGAAGTGAAGAGGAAGGATGTGCTTTGTGTTCTTTATGGTCCGAAAAATCCATTTGATCATAAATTTCCTTAAAGCCTTCATGTTCTCTGATGTTGTCCCAAACCCAAAAGTGCTTAAGCGTGACAAGCATCATAGAATTTGCCTCCATCGCCTGCTTTAGATACGCAACGGCTTTTTCAGGTCTTTTGAGTAAACTGTAAAGCTCTGCAGCATCGCATGGATCACTGTATTCCAATGCATCTATTTCGTTTTCAATACCATCGACATCACCAGAAAGAATCCTAACCTTGAACCGATCATAAACTGCAAGTCCTTCTCCATTTGTGATTTCTAGCGCACGATCTACATATTTTAATGCTTCATCAAATTTCCCTAGAAAGGCCAGTACTGATCCTTTCCATCGGAGCGACTCGCCAAAATCTGGATCTAGCTCCAAGCTTTGGTTAAAAGCCACCAAAGCTTCTTCAAATCGTTGAGCGAAATAATAACACAGGCCCAATTGCCAATGACTGATTACATGCAAAGGGTCTTTGGAAGCGGTTTCTTCGGCCACATCAATTGCCAACTGGTAGTCTTTTTCAATGAAGATGTAGTAATAAGAAACAAAATCATTGTCAGAGGGCATGCCTCCGGCTATGGACTGATTGTAGGATGCAATGGCCTGATTCCAATTGCGCTCGTAAAAAAGATGAATGTAAGCCAGCGCCTTATGCGCACGTCCTTCTTTCGGGTTTATTCCCAACGCTTTATCAGCCGCTTCGCGTGCCTTGCTCATTCCTTCTGTGGGACTGATCAGGTTAAAGCCTGTGTAGTGCATGTAAGTTTCCCCAATATATGCCCACGCTTCAGAAAAGTCAGGATCCAACGCCACCGCTTGTTCAAATGATGATAATGCCGCTTTAATATCATCAAGATCTTTTCGTTTGAAATGCTGCGTGCCTTTAAGGTAAAGATCATAGGCTTCATTGCTGGAGGTTTTCGGAATGACAAGGTGCTCTTGTATTTCTATGTGACCAAAATCTTCTCTTATCTTCTCAGCAATCAAAAGGCTGATTTCATCTTGGAGTTCGAAGATATCCTTAAGTTCCCGATCAAAATTCTCCGACCAAAAATGGAAACCATTGTCGGTTCGGATGAGCTGTGCGGTTATCCTCACTCGATTGCCTGCCTTTCGAATGCTACCTTCCAATACAGCAGAAACACCTAGTTTATTTCCAATGATGCGGACATCTTCTTTCAACCCTTTAAAGGCAAAAGAGGAAGTCCTTGCAGTCACTTTGAGTCCCTCGATACGTGTGAGCGCATTGATGATCTCTTCCGTCATTCCATCCGAGAAGTATTCATTCTCAGGGTCAGAACTCAGGTTTTCAAAAGGAAGTACCGCTATGGATTTTTGAGTGGCCAAGTCAACAAATTGTTTACTAAAAGTAAACAGTGAAAGCCACTAATGAATAGTCAATTGATTAATTCTCCACATCAACAAAATA
>CAZHOC010001619.1:0-1558 GCA_964534295.1 uncultured Bacteroidia bacterium
CCACTCAAAGTGATCTAGGTCTTGGTTACCGATTCAATGACATGATCACTTTGAGTGGTCAAGTGACAAACCTGTTTGATGCTGAAGTGAGAGAGTTCACAGCCTCTCCATTTATCGGTAGACTCTATTCCGCTGAATTGAAATTCAATTTTTAAATACAACTCTAAAACAATAAGACCATGAAAAAGACAAATGCATTATTGATGGGTCTATCACTTTTTGGCTTGCTCATAATGGGTGCCTGTGGTGATGACGATGATGAAGAAGTGATGGGTACCATTGCGGTAGCTGTAAGTGGACTGCCGGCTGGTGGAAATGCTACAATCACTGTCGAGGGAGATGGCTTCTCTCAAGAGGTGACGGGTACTGAAACCCTGACTGTGCCCGTGGGTACTTATGATATACTAGTGGCTAATTCGGAAGTAGATGGCAATGTTTATGTGGCAAATGAATCTGATATCATAGTCATCGTTGAGCCTAATCAAGCCTCAAATGTTACAATTACATACGAGGAATTCTCAGTGGTCAATGGCATTGTAGGCACATGGGTATCTGCAGGAGAGGATGTAGCGCCTTTGCTTGTCACACTATTCATGGTTGATTCGATTGTAGCCACTTTCGAAGCAAATCAGACCTATACGGTACTTCAGTATGCGGGTGGTTCTGAAGCAGCTTTGACCCTATCAGGAACTTACAGCCAAACCGTGGCTAACGGAACAATTTGGGATATTATCGTCGATCAGACCGCACCGGCTGCTTTGACCAGTGAAGGCATCTTCCAGATTGATCCTTCCGCAAGTCCTAATAGCATGCAGTATGAAATAGCTCAGACAAGTCCTGACATTGGAGCTATTCCACCGAATGCCGATGACGGATTTGGCAGTACAAGTGGCGGAGTACTTGGTGATGCCAATGTACAAGTCTACAAGCGAAGATCTTATTGATAGGTAGTTGATTTAAACCTAACTAAGTAGTCCCATTCTATGGGGCTACTTTTTAGTGCCTTACCTATCAGATCTTCAAATTTTGGAATCAACATACCTATGAAATTTTTTCTTACACTTATCTCAGCGATGATCGTGTCCTGGATGGCTTGTGCCCAGGATATTCCCAACGCTGTTTCTTATTTTGATAAGCCAGTTCCTAAGAAAGCCGACAAGGAGTTTCAATTTCTGGCGTACTTCTACAATCAGGCGGTAAGCGGCAACTTTTATCCAACCAATGACTTTTTAAAAGGTCAGATCATTGGCCGTCTCTTTGGACAAAACACGACTACTACCAGTGATACTGTCTCCACTTTTTACTTCGAGCAAAGGTTGTTGCCCTTTTTCATCTATCAACCGAAACTTTTCGATGGTAGAGTAATCCTCCGCACCTCTTTTGAGATCGACTGGACGTGGGGTGACGTGGCATATGGCACTGGTGGTAACTTCGGTTCCGCAATTTCTGCCGACCAAGTCAACATCCAAACGCAAAACGTAGAACTTGAAATATTACCTGGAGCAAGATGGGCGATCAACCTTGGACTCCAGCGCATGTTTGACACCCCATTTAATCC
>CAZHOC010001620.1:0-1557 GCA_964534295.1 uncultured Bacteroidia bacterium
CGAGTTATTACCACCTAGCGGTGGAACGCCTACCAACAGAGCAAGAAGCGGCTCAATTACTCTTAGAAGGGCTATTGGTTTTGGATAGCCTAGGCTTTCAAGTACCGAAACTAAACCCTGCCCAGGTTTATGTGAGTGATATCTTCAAAGAAAGTGAGTTGATCTTCTGCATCAATGGCGAAATCGGCAACAGCCATATTAAGTTCAACCAAAAATCCTTAGGCTTCATTTTTTACGGCTATGCTCCCATCGTCCTTTGGAGAATGCTCAAAAGCCAGCCCGACACACAAGTCCGGGCTGAAGTTAATAGCGGGAAAGATGTCTTTTTGGATAAAGAGCAGTATGAGGCCTTACTTTTTGACTTGCTAGAAAGACAATAATCCGCATCATACTCATTAATCATGACAACACGCTTTCTGTTTTTTTTAGGATTTTTTTTGGTTTTTACCCCTTCAGGGAACGCTCAGTCTCTGCCTTTTGATGAGATCACTCGTATCCTTGCCAAGCAGGAGGCAATCAGCCAAGAGGAGGCTCAAACACTCTACGACTTTGTCGATGAAGGCATAATCCAAGATCAGATCGACTACCTATGCGTTTGGCATACTGCTATCATGGCTAGAGGAGATTATGCTTTAGCCAAAATGATCTCCCAAAGATCCGATACTCTACCTTCTATCTCGGGCTATACCCACAAAAAATGGCAAGAAGAAGATCCATATTGTTCAGACGATACCCTCGTCATTGATACCGCTTCTGAAAACAATAGCGCCCATGCCCAAACTGTAGACTATCAATCAAAGGAATACCTCGAATACGCAAAAAAAAGTAAAAAACGTCATCGCAACACTTTTCGTTCCTTAGCGATACTCGGCCTGATCGACGAGCCTACTAAGGAAAATGCCCTGCAAAGACTGGAGACTGATCCTGAAATGGCTTTGTGGAATATGAACAAAATCTTAGCGTTCAGTATGGATCAGCTAAAAGGGCGAACAGGCAAACCAACAAGGCCGATGACTGATCGAGATCGCTTCCCCAATTTTTATCGTTTTAGAGCCAAAACAGCTGCAGTTTACCATGAACAAATGGCAAAATATTCATTCCGTGCCATTACCCTCCCCAAAGACTATTTACAAGCGCCCTTAGATCCTGCTAGTTTATTTCGGTTTGTTCTAGACAGCCTATCCGATTTGCCGTTTGAGGTCGCAGACAACTATTATAGCCAAGATTCGGTTTGGCTCATGACAAATATCCGTATTGGATCAGACACCTTCTTTTACCAAACCGAAAGTGGTCCTGCTTGGCTTAATTGGGAGCATCTCAATGCGAGCTTTGGGCAGCTTTCTAGTGTGCTCAGTAGTGCAGATACCCTCATTGCTCCCATTAGCATAGAGGGAGAAACGCCCATGGTTTTGTGGGGATCCAAAGAGGATTTTCACGCCGCGATCGAGGAAGGCTTTCCGATTGATCATCCAGATGGACATTGGACCATTTCTGAGGATACCGTCGATGGTATTGAGCGTTTTTATTTCCCTGCTACTAATCTCCCACCTCATTCTG
>CAZHOC010001621.1:0-1555 GCA_964534295.1 uncultured Bacteroidia bacterium
AAGGGAATAAAGACGGTCGGGACAAAAGCGTTTTGCGAATGGAAAACGCCATGGAGCCCTTATTTTCGTTATCCCCCCTATTTCTCTTCTTCATATATACTAACTGATTCTGTTTGTGTGTGTTCTCAAGATAGGATAGGTTGCTAATTGGGGGGAAAAACCTTACTTTTGCGGCAGATTTTTTTGAGAGGTTTTTCCGACCCTTTAATCCACAAGCAATTTAAGATAATGGCAATTTCTGCAAAAGAAGTAAATCGCCTTCGCCAGACCACCGGAGCAGGTATGATGGACTGTAAAAAAGCCCTGGTAGAGGCTGACGGAGACTTTGATAAAGCCGTAGAGATCCTTCGCCTGAAAGGACAAAAAGTATCTGCCAAGCGTGCTGATCGCGAGGCCAAAGAAGGGGCGGTTTTCATTCAGACCAATGAGGCTGGAAACGAGGCCTCTCTGATCGAACTAAACTGTGAGACCGACTTTGTTGCCCGTAACGATGACTTCCAAAAGCTAGGAGGAGAAATCGCTACCCTTGCACAGACTGAAGGACCTGCAGACGTAGCTGCCCTTAAAGCCCTGAACTATGGTGGATCAACTGTAGAAGCGGCTTTGACAGATGCTATGGGACGTATAGGCGAAAAAATTGAGGTAAGCAAGTACGAGCGCGTAAGCGGTGAGCAGGTCGTAACCTACCTTCACCCAGGAGGCCGTATTGGCGTAGCCGTAGCATTTACCCAGGCTGATGCAGATAAAGTAGCCGCGGTAGGTAAGGACGTTGCTATGCAGATCGCAGCGATGAATCCGCTTGCCATCGACAAGGATGGTGTTGACCAAAATATCGTCGACAAGGAGATCGCGATTGGGAAAGAGCAAGCCCTTGCTTCAGGCAAGCCTGAAAATATCGTAGAAAAGATCGCTATGGGTAAGCTTAACAAATTCTTTAAGGACAATACCCTGCTAAACCAGGAGTTTGTTAAGGATACTTCTCGCTCCGTAAGCAAGTACATCAAAGATGAGCTTGGTAAGGATGCCACCGTAACCGCTTTCAAGCGTGTACAACTAGGCGCGAGCAGCTAATGAAAGATTACGCTAAAAGAGAGAGAGTTTGTCCCAACAAACTCTCTTTTTTTTACGTCCGGAAAATCGTATTTCCCGATTCCTAGCGTTATCTTTTCGAGCTGACAAGCTATTTCTCCCTGCTCTTCTGGCTGTCCGCTTTTTGTAATTTTTCCATTCCCGTAAACCATCCACCTGCAAACCCTATTTATGCAGACTCAATACAAGCGTATCTTGCTCAAACTCAGTGGGGAGGCCCTAATGGGCGATCAGCAATTCGGAATCGATGGCAAAGCCCTTACCTTCTATGCGCAACAAATCCTTGAAGTAACCAAAACCGGAACCGAAGTCGCCATAGTAGTGGGCGGAGGAAATATTTTCCGAGGACTTCAGGGAGCCGCCACAGGTATGGGCCGCGCGCACGGAGACTATATGGGGATGTTGGCCACTGTGGCGAATGGCCCGGCGGCGAATGTAGGGTTCGCAGATTTTGTCCATGCCGATG
>CAZHOC010001622.1:0-1554 GCA_964534295.1 uncultured Bacteroidia bacterium
CAAGGGTCAAGCTCCGTTTTCAAGATCCCCCAAATGAGGAAAACTATTTTAATTATATCATTCAGATCAAATATAGCCATCCCGACAGCCTGCAGGACACACTCGATTTTGTCTTGGTTCAGTTTAATACTGATGGGAGCCTTAGGGCTGAGCTGGAAGAGTTTGTCGATCTGAGCGATATATTAGGCCGAGGAAACTCCTTTTGGGGCTATTTTCCTTATACATCAGACGAAGGCAAGGACGGACAAATCATCGAAGTAGAAGATCTATATTATCAACCCGCTCCGGGTTATGGCGGCGGCTTTTTTAATCCCCAAAATGAGCAACCGGGTGCTCCGGTGCCCGAATATGTCCTACACCATGCGTTGGTAAGCGTTTATGCTCCTAGCAAGGATCTTTTTCTCTATACGAGTCAATACCTCCTCCATCAGCAAAATCAAGGCGTCAATCTTTCTTCTCTGATCGGCGAACCCGTGATCTTGCACAGTAATGTTGAAAACGGTTATGGCATCTTTGGCATCTCCAGTTTTGCCTTTTATTCCTTTCCTTTTTGAGGGGTGCTTGGGGTTTTACCGCTTCGCGGAACGCTTAACCCTAGTACACGACAAGGCAGTGCCTTGTCGCACCCAAAATCTACCGGATAATCATTTCGAACGAGTGTAGCGAGGAGAAATCTCCTTGCTCTCAAAACGTATTTACAATTGAGTGATAGGAGATTTCTCGTCGGCCCGCTACTCGGGCCTCACTCGAAATGAAGTTGGGGGAGCTTTGTCGGTAGGTGCTCACATGCATGCCGCACCTAAGCCTAACAACAACCCGAACCGGGCGTACAAGCATTATTATTCTTAACTGTCAGCTCACCGAGCCGCACTTTTTGCTTGACAGGCGGGATACCGCAATTGTCTTTGGCGAGGCAGTCGGTAAAGCGATTGGTCAAGGCGAAGCCTGTGTCAGTAGTCTCAAGACCATACTTGCCGATAGTCGAGCCTTGGTACTCCACTTCTACTTCTAAATCCTCCATTTCAAGCACTTTTTCCGATAGCTCGATGATGTTGATCAGCTTTTGCGGAGCGAGACGATGATCATAATCTTCTGCCTGCCAAAGCTGAAAGTTGGCCACTTTTTCTTTACGAACAGTGCCCCCGCAATCAATAAAATGCTTACTGATTACGCCCACTTCCGTTACATGAAAATGGCTCGGCACGAAGGAGCCATCAGGTAGCTCAAACTTCAATTCGGATAGCTTGGCAAGCTGGGTTTTGACTGCGGAAAGTTTCATAGATTGGCTTTGTCTGAGTAAGAATTATTCTGACACAAAATTCGTAAAAATCTAGCTGATTAGCTCAACAATTTTGCAATTGCCACTCGCCAATGATTTGTATCCATCCCGGCTGCTGCACTGGCCATTTTTGCGGTGATCTGCTCTGTACACAGATTACCAATACTGCCCTCATGCGTATGCGCGACCTCACGCTCTGGTTCAAAGTTACCTTCCTGGATTTGCTGGCCGATTTTTTTGTACGCTTCGCGGAACGCTAAGCCGTTTAATACCTC
>CAZHOC010001623.1:0-1548 GCA_964534295.1 uncultured Bacteroidia bacterium
AATACAATGATTCGCTTCATATTTTGCCGATATTATTATTAGAATTTAAATATACGCAGCGATTCGCGCTTTGGCTGCGTCTAATTTCATACAAACTCTATCACAGCATGAAAACCTGGATCACCTCCCTTCTGTTTTGCGGACTTATTTTTCCTTTAGCAGCTCAAGACCTTATTGTAACTCAGGCAGACGAAGAGCTCATCGTCAAGGTCGTCGAGATCAAGCGCAATACAGTAGAGTACTTTCTTTACGACAATCAAGAGGGAACGCCCTTGAGCAAAAAGAAGAATGATATCTACATGATCATTTATGAGGATGGCATGCGTCAGTTTTTTTCCGATCCTCGTAACCCTCAGGATATCGTCGGCGAAGAGTTTAGTCCCGAGCAAGCTACGGCGCTTTACCAGCAGGGCATAGAAGATGCGCAAATTTATTACAACAAAAACGGCTTGCTTTGGGCAGGCTTAGGGGCTACGGTTTATTTCCCTATGTTGGGAGTCGCTACTGGTGGCTTGATGGTCGCTATCGTCGCGCTTACGGAGCCCAATATCGATCTTCATGAGCTTCCCAATCAAGATTTGGCGCGCAATCCGCACTATCTAGAAGGCTATCAAAAACAGGTTCAAAAACATCGTTTGAAAAAAACTTTAACAGGGGTTGGCATTGGTGCTGGCCTGCAATTGCTGTTTGTGATGATCGTCGTATCGACTTGGTAAGTTGGGCCATTGCAAGGATTATTGTACATTTATCAGTGAGAATCTCCCGCGCAACATGAACTTTACTGATAACACAATCCACTCAGGGTAATATTATCTCTGAGGCTAGAAACCAACAAAATGCCACAAGATAGACGACGCTTTTTACAAAAGCTCAGCTCATTAACCGGCGCCGCTTTCCTTACTCCTACTCTTTTACCTGCTCAAACCGAATTATTAGCGGCACAATTACGGCCGTTTGACCATCTCTCACCCGAAGAAGCTGCGAGAGATGAAAGCTACTGGACTCAAATCCAGCAAGCCTACACCAGCTCTCCCAATTTGATCAATCTCAACAATGCTGGTGTGAGTCCGCAAACGGCTGACGTTCAGGCCAAGGTAAATCTATACAATCAATTTTCGAATGAAGCACCCGGCTATTATATGTGGCGTACGCTGGGGCGCATCAGACCGGTAATCAAGCGAAAACTAGCCAGATTGGGCGATTGTGAGCCAGACGAGCTAGCGATCATGCGCAATGCGACCGAAGCCTTAGAGACCATCATCTTGGGTATGGACCTCAAGCCAGGTGATGAAATCTTGACCACGGAGCAGGATTATCCCAGTATGCTCAATACGCTAGAGATGCGCGTTCGCCGAGAAGGCATAAAACTCAAAAAGATCTCGTTGCCAGTACCGATTGAGGACAACAATGAGATCCTGAGACATTTTGCGGAGGCGATTACCCCCAATACCAAAGCAATCTTGTTTTGTCACATCATCAATATGACAGGGCAGATATTGCCGGCTAAAGCCTTATGTCAATTAGCCAGAGAGCGGGGAATCTACTCAA
>CAZHOC010001624.1:0-1542 GCA_964534295.1 uncultured Bacteroidia bacterium
GCAGAAAATCTTCATTGAGGATCTTAAAAGCGATGCTGCCTCTTTAGAAGAAGCAGAAGTACTTCAGATCACACTTCAAGAGCTTAAGTCGATTATTCGTGAAGAACTTGTCACTGGAGGAAGGTTCAATAAGAGCAGGGAAATCAAAGGGCTGACCAAAGAGAAGGAAGACGATAAGACCAAAGTAATCTACCTGATAGCCGATAGAAGAGACGTGGAATCCACCGATGAAATGTCCGCATTTCTCAAAAAACAAGGGTTCAATGTGGTTTCCCCAACGTATGAGGGCGATTTGGTTGACTTGAGGTATATACACCAGGAGAACTTGAGGCGATGCGATGCCTCGATCATCTATTTCGGTGAATCATCAGAGGATTGGATCAAAACGAAGCTGCAGGACTTACTTAAAGCTCCAGGCTTCGGACGAAATAAGCCACTTATGGCTAAGGCGGTTTACCTACGTGGTAGCAAGGAGGTAGACATGTCACACTATGAAAAGAACAACGCGATGGTATTAGGAAATGACGAGAGTTTTACTCCTGATCACCTCAAGCCATTTCTAACTAAACTAGAAAGCAAATGAGCGACAAAGACATAAACGTTCAGGGACAAGATGTGCAAGACATTGTTGACATCACCCAACTCATCAACCCGTTTCCAGGTCTGCGACCATTTGGAATCGAAGAAAGCCACTTGTTCTTTGGTCGCGAAGGCCAGAGTGACGAGATACTTGGGAAACTCTCAGAAAACAAGTTTGTTGCGATTCTTGGAGCCTCAGGAAGTGGAAAGTCATCGCTGATGTTTTGTGGCTTGATTCCTACCCTATATGGAGGATTCATGACAGATGCTGGCTCTAATTGGCGAATTGTAGTTACCCGTCCTGGAGGAGGACCAATAGATAACCTGGCGGAGGCACTACTCATTAAGGATAAGGAGTACGCCAACCTGAGCGAAGAAGATAAGCTCATCCGAAAAACGATCATAGGTACAGTACTGAGAAGTAGTTCGTTGGGCTTGGTTGAAGTGGTAAGACAACTCAAGGCAGAAGAAGGTCATTTGGTAGCCATGCTCGATGCGCGCAGAATGGAGGCCTATACAGCAGTTTACGCTAACAGCTATGAGCAACTAGAAGCTGTTAAACCCCAAATATTGGAGGCCGATTCTTTTAAGGGCTATCTGGATAAAGGCCCTGTGCAATTCATAGGCACGGCCAACGCTAAATTCAAAGAGATCTGTGAGCACCCTAATGCCGTATTTGTAGATGGTAGATTGCCCTCTGCTGGCGAGTTGATACCCCTGGCGCTTGCAAAATTCGAAGCCCGGGAATTTGCCGATGTTGCCTACCTGGAGCCACAGTATTTAAAAGCGTTCCAACCGGGTTAATAGCCCATTAACGGTAAGGCCTTTTCGGCTGTGGTAACTGGCAGTTTACAGGTGTTATTAACGCAGACATAAACAAAGGTCTCGCCCTCTACAAACCTTCCTTTCAACAGAGGAGCTTCACTTTTAACAGTACTTGCAGCCACCATTTTATTGGGGATA
>CAZHOC010001625.1:0-1537 GCA_964534295.1 uncultured Bacteroidia bacterium
CATATTGAAAACTAATTATTCACTTAGGTAAAGTATCCTCCAAATTAGATGGAGGACACTTTGATCATGTATAATCAATCTCTAGTTAAGATTGCCTTTCAGTTACCTAGGTTAGGATTTCTTGCCACTTCATTGGCAGGTATCGGGATTAGATAATCATCCGGATAAATAAACCCTGGCTTCTCACCCTCTAATCCAGCTGCACTGAAAACCGTCTGGCCCAGATCTCTCCTGATAATGTCGTACCATCGCTTTCCTTCGAACGCAAGTTCCAGCCTCCGTTCTTCCAAGACATCTTCGACTGTCACAGCAGCAAGATCGGCAGGAAATGCGCTTGGTGGGTACTTGATATTATCACCATCTACAGCCCCATTCCTGGCACGTGCTCTTACTCTATTTATGTATTGCAGTGCCAAATCTGCCCTGCCTTCCTCGACCGCTGCCTCGGCTCCAATCAATAAGACCTCAGCGTATCGCATCAGTAGGTAGTCTAGCTCAGAGGCTCTGGACTCATTACCAATTTTCTCTGGATCACCGGGGAAGCGCTGATACTTTGCAATGTGCGGTCGGTTCGAATTCAAGGGATCTAGCATAGAAAATTGCGTGTAATCAACAGTATCCCCAGCTTGTGAAAACGCAGTGGTATCAAAACTAACCGCTCTTCGATAATCCCTACCATCCCATGTATCGTAAACATCAAAAGAAGGAACCATCACCGTCCATCCACCTTGCTTTGGAGTAAAATTACCCTCAATACCAGTTAGTGGAGCCAAATAGTCCGTATACCAGTTAGTGGCATCAATAGGGGCGATACCAATGAAATCCAAGACAAAGATTGGTTCATTCGAACTTTTGACTCTTTCATAGTGGAATAAATTTTGAAAATCAGGTTTTAATCCCAAACCATATTCACCTTCCCTATCAATTATTTCCTGTGCTTCCGAAAGTGCATTTGCATAGTCTCCTATCGTCAAATAAACCGAAGCAAGGTAGGCGCTCGCTGCGACCTTGGATGGGACAGACTTATTATCTTCATCTTCTGGCACAGGTAAAACTGACTTGGCAAATTCCAAATCTTCAATGATTTCAGCGTACAGCTCTTCTGGTGTAAAAGGGATCGCATTGGAGATTGCATCTGCGTCGGTAATAGGTTCATCAATATATATGACAGAACCAAATTGCCTTACCAAGTGGAAATAAGTCATGGCACGAAAGAAATGCGCTTCTCCACTCAGTCTATTTAGCTGCTCCTCACTTCCGGTTGCAATCCCAGCACCCTGGATAGCTAAGTTAGCTGCTGCGATAATATCGTACATCGCCTTCCAGGCGACACTGGTATTATCATTTGTTGCAACATCGGTAAAATTATTGTGGGCAATCCTCTCCGCTCTGGTATTCTGATTACCTATATCAATCATGTCGCTTCTTAACATAATCGGAATAGACGTTTCTCTTGCGAGAAAAAACCGATGATGAGACATTCCATATACCCCGTTTAAGGCAAACTGGACGGAAGCTACATCCGTAAAATAAGTAT
>CAZHOC010001626.1:0-1536 GCA_964534295.1 uncultured Bacteroidia bacterium
AGTACGAAGCTCGCAGGCCATTTCAATCGATAGCACCAATATAGGCAAGTTCGCCATAGGCTAATCCCCAGAGCGATTGACGATCCAGATACTCAAAATAATTCCGGCTGCCGCGGCCAATTGGTCCCATGTAATGCTCTCATTGTCCAACCATCCCCAAAACAAAGCCACTACCGGTATGGTATATGTGATCAAACTCGCGAAGATAGGGCCTCGGACTTTAATCAGTTTACTTACCAGTACAATCGCTAAAGCGTTGGCAAAAATTCCCAAAAAGACTAGATAGCCAGTAGCTGTTAGGATAGGCCCTCCTTCCATTATCCGTCCCGGAACGCCAAAGTAAAGTAATACTACCAAGGCAATCGGAAAGACCAACCAAAAGGAAAGCCCTGCAATCTGAGCCGCTGGCACACTAGCAAGTCTAAACTTGAGCACATTCCCACTAAAACCGTTACAGACCGTGGCCAGAATAGCCAGCATTGCATACCAGTTGATACTAAAGAGTCCATCTACCCCGTCACCAATAACTAGGTAAGTGGTCCCGATCATCCCGAGTATCAAGCCAAGCCACTGATTTTTGAGCATCCGCTGGCCAAAAAACCATCCCCCTATCACCAAAGTCATCAAAGGAGTAGTCGCATTGAGGATGCCCGTCATCGAACTACTAATCTGGGTCTGAGCCATCGCATATAAGATCGGAGGAGAAAGCGTTGCCGTAAGGGCAAAAGCAGCAATCCCCCACCAAGCTCGCTTACTGATCTTGTCTAAACCTCTAAAACTAAAAGGGGCTAAAACCAAAGAAGCGACAAAAGCTCTTACCGCAAAAACCTCCAAAGGATTATAGACTTCAAGGGCCTTTTTGACCATAAAAAAGGTAGAACCCCAAATTAGGGTCAATAAAACCACCAAGCCCCACGCAAATAGCGGAGATTGAAGGTCGAGGCTAGGTCGTTTTTTCATGGGCGCAAAATTACGTTTAATTCTGCTTTGTTTACTGCTTCGCAGAACGATTTTCTCCATAATTCATGCTCTCCCCAATTGTAGGTGGACATGTAGGCCGCGCCTGCGGATAAGCGTTCTGCGAAGCAGCCCAAACAAAAAGAATCCCAGAACACTTCTAACCCATAGAGAAAATTGCATACATAATGGATCAAGGCCTTAGTAAATTGCCGCATATGAACAATGACTTACTCGGACAACTTAAGATACTCGAATCTGTTGCGCGGCAACTTGACCCTTCTAGCGAGCAAAGACAAGCTTGGGCTAAAGAGGTAATAGAAAATGGTGAGGCCTTTTTAGATGCATTGTCTGAAGCCTCACCCGCGGTATTTTTGGAGCAGCCCGCTAAAGCGATTTTAAAGCATCCTCCTACCGAAGCCGCCAGTCCAATTGAGGAAGTCTTACCTATAATTACGGATAATATTCAACAAATTGGCCTCAAACCAGCATCGGGTGGATATCTCGCCTACATTCCAGGAGGTGGGGTTTATCCTTCCGCCGTAGGGGATTATCTCGCCGACATAGGCAATCATTATG
>CAZHOC010001627.1:0-1534 GCA_964534295.1 uncultured Bacteroidia bacterium
TAGGGAAGCCCCTCCTGATAAAATACTTTTAGTCTATCCAGCTTTTCCTCTGCTTTTGAAAAGCGGCCAAAATAAATGGTCTGCTTTCCTATCTTAGGACTGAGGATAAGTTCTCCACGTTTATTCACATAAATCTGTTCGATCAGTGCATGCAGAAATTCATCTTTCCGGAGAAGTTCATTGAGCCGAAAAACATCATTTAGTAGATGATTGTCTTTCGCACGAAAGTCTTCTTCATAGGGTGGAATATTTCCAGTTGCTACTCGTACCCGAGCTGTATGGTGCTCACTTGGAGGCATCTCCGTCCCATCGCTATCCAAATAGTAATCTAAGCCATTGTTATCCATTACACGCAGCAATGGTTCTCTTTGTGTAATGCTGATTTGAACTTGGTCTTGAGCTCCTACAAAAGCCTCGGCAGTTGCTACAAAAGGATGCTCCTCTAACACGCGCTCCAAACGTTCTACATCAACTTCTCCGACCAGAAAAGTGGTCAATGGAAGCGCAAAACGATCTTCTAGTATAACTGGAATATCCTCTTCATTAATCAAGAAATTCCCATCAGCCAGTGGCTCAATATTGGCCACTACTTCACTCACCTGAGCGTTTTGCTTGCTTCGAATTGTACTCAGCACCAAAGAAGTGCCTGCTACTGCTACCAAACTCCACATTGCCAGGCGAATGGTAACCACTGCTTCGCGTTTACCTTTACTCATGGCGATCCATTTTCGTTTTTAAGTAGGTGGTAATTGGCACTACCAGTGTGTCTATATCACCGGCCCCGAGTGTCAACAGTACATCCAATTCTCGTTTGGCTAAATCAGTTAATACTTCGTCTTTTGATAGCAGTTTACACTGCTGTTTTTTCATGTAATCGTGTATGGTTTCGGAAGTTATTCCCGGTATTGGTTCTTCTCGAGCTGGATAGATTGGCTTCATCCAACAGATCTAGGGCTGCACCAAATCCCTCCGCGAAATCTCGCGTCCTCGTGTACAAGTGTGGTTGAAAAATGCCCGTTATCTTACGAGTAGGATAAAGTTCTCGAGCAGCGCCTATCGCTGCGGTCAGCTCTGTTGGATGGTGCGCATAGTCATCAATATAGACCACCTCTGGTGTTCGGATATGGAATTCAAACCGACGACCTATTCCACGGAAACTCAGTAGGCCCGTGTGAATATCTTCAGGTTTTACCCCTAGCTGTAAGGCTACTGAAATAGCAGCCAGTGCATTCTCTACATTATGTCGCCCCGGATGAGGGTGCTTTAAACCTTGGATATTTATTTCAACACCCTGGTAGTCAAATACAAAGTATCCATCTTCTACCCGAATATTACGCGCTTGGATATCCCCTGCCTCAATGCCAAAAGTGACCAAATTGGTCTCAGGTGAGAAGTGATGTTCTAAACCTGCACGCAGGTAGATTATACCCTCCGGCTTGAGCTTTTGGGCAAAGGCCAAGAAACCCGTCTCTAGCAAGGTCTGCTCATCACCATAGATATCTAGATGATCTGCATCCATTGCCATGATGGTGGC
>CAZHOC010001628.1:0-1533 GCA_964534295.1 uncultured Bacteroidia bacterium
AGACATAGGCAAAGAGAGGGATAGCCAATTGATAATCCATACTTACCGGCGTCTTGATAAGCGGTAGTGCGAAGTCTTTTTGCAGACCAGCTGCTAGATTAAGGGTACTAATTCCCTCCCAATGAGCACCAGAATTGCCTAAAGCCTCATTGACTTTGACATTGGCTCGCGTATCAATGCTACCACCGAGATAGAGGTGCCAATCTTGCTTCGCTCCTAAATCCTTGATGTGTCGCAGATGGCGATAATCAATCCCTCCGTAAGTATTATCCAGTGCCCCGAGTTCACTACTGGTATAATGGGTGGCGGAGGACAAATCAAGCAACACTTCTTCCCAAATCTTGGGAGAGCGCATTCGGTAAGAGAGAATGCCGCCAAGGCCAACACCACTATAGGTAGAGCGAGACATTCGAAAATCTTGACTCAGACCGTAACGAGCGTTTAGTCCCATGACCAAATAATAAGTTTGCGAGGCTTTTTGCTTGGCTTTGGCTTCCTTGCGGGCAGTTTTGCGAGCTTCTTTGGGAAAGGGATTATCCTGTGCTTGCATCAGGATGGGAATACCTAGGAGGAGAAAAAATAGAATCGTTAGGGTAATTCTTTGCATGAAAAAGGGGTTAAAATTTGTGATTAATACCTAGTTAGTTGCATTTATTACCCCATTAGTTGCAAGCCCTTTGAACAATTGAATAAGCGTGTCAGTTTTAAGGAGGAAGGTGTTAATTTTGCATGCTATGGAATTAGAAATCACAAACCATCCTGAAGCAGGGCGCTTCGAAGGAAAGATTGAAGGTAAAACGGCAGTAGTCGAATATATGGACCGACCTGATAAAATCGTTTTTACCCATACGGAAGTACCCGTAGGCTTGGAAGGAAAAGGAGTGGGCAGCGCAATGGCCAAGCATGTACTTGACTATGCTAGGGAAATCAACAAAAAGGTATTGCCGCTTTGTCCTTTTATCAAGGCTTATATCCAACGCCATCCTGAGTATAAGGACAATCTTGTCGTCGGCTTTTAAAACTTATTTTAGTCGAGTCTGTTTATATAGCTCGAATCATATAGTTACATGAATATACTGATCATATCTTCTAGTGTTCGTGCCACTCGCAAATCGCATTGGGCGGCCCTAGGAGTACAAAAATATCTCCAACAATCCCCCGAGCTTGAGGTTCGGATGATTGACTTAATTGAGTATCCTCTACCGCTTTTGGACGAAACTTTTGGCGCGCAGCGAGATCCTGATCCAAAGCATGAGTTTCTCAATAGTGAGTTGCATTGGGCGGATGCCATGGTTTTTGTTTCACCGGAATACAATGGCAGCTATTCTTCCGCGCTCAAAAACTTTGTGGACACTTTTGCCAAGGGGCCATTTAAAGACAAGCCGATAGGCGTATGTAGTGTTACCACAGGAGCAATGGGAGGCATGCGGGGCGCTTTGCAAATGCAGCAATTGGTCTTAGCTGTCTACGCTTTCCCTATGCCTGAAATGCTATTGGTTCCTAAAGTGGCCGAACAATTTAGTGAAGACGGTA
>CAZHOC010001629.1:0-1532 GCA_964534295.1 uncultured Bacteroidia bacterium
AGCCTTCATTGCCGCACGGCTGTCTACATCAATTACATGCGTGATCCGTGCATTGTCGACTGATCCGATGGCGCCTATATGCGCATTACCACGACTGACGACTCCAGCTACTGCAAAGTTAAGTCTGTCATTAGCACCGTAGATATTGGGGTTGCCAAAGGCAACGGGGCCTACTGCAATGCCAGCGGTTCCCAAAGCGGCTTTCTTGATAAAATCTCGACGCGAGTCCAATTCCTTGTTCATAGTAGTTTTTTTTGAAGATGAGGCGATAAAACCCTTCGTAGCTTTACTTAACCTCTAATCCAAATTAGCGTTTTTCGTAATACAATTGCCTATTGCTTGGGAACGCTTGCAGGCAAGAGATAACTCGATGAGGATTGAGAGAGGTAGCTACTGCCTCCATATCCTTCCCATCTTAGGGTTTTGCCATTGGGCAAAGCAATCTCTTTGGCCTCCCCAGGCGCTAGAGAAAAGCGTTCTCCGCTAGGAGTACGAAAAACCCTAAGGCTGTCATGATTTTGAGAAGCTATCAATAGGCGCTGACCATCTGCCGCATTCAGGCCAACCAAAGCTTTTGCATCACCAGATACTTGAAAGCCAGAAGGACTAAGACCTGCTTCACTATTCCATAAGATCAACCCATTAAATGCATCGTAGCGACCGATCATCAATTCAGTCCCATAATCATTGCCGACCAATGCCAAATCTGGATAGCCATCAGCATTAAAATCTTCGGCAAGCACCCCATAAATAGGGGCAAATTGAGCCTCTATCGGCAATACGTGTATCTTAAACTTGCCTCCTCCGAGGTTTTCGACCCAAGCGTTTTGCAGATAGTTTGCATGATACTTGATCAAATTCTCCGCGGGATTAAGGGCGATAAACTCCTGTATGGTAGTGCGACCAAAGTTTTGGTGGAAAGGAAACTGCTTCTTGACTTGCACCAATTGTTTCTCAATATCTAGTCGCCCAAAGAAGGGAAACTCCTTTTTGGTTCCGCCAAGATCTTCAAAAAAGATACTCGTAATCGGATCAAAGCTGCCATTCTGATCAAAATCAGCAGCATAAACCCCAATCGGTTGCTTTTCACTGGCCCTGACAAAGCTGTTTAATCCAAGATTTCCGACCACATAGTCTGTATCTCCATCTAGATCAAGATCAACTCCACTTAGACTGTTCCACCAACCTATTTTATCCGCTAGACCAGAAGCTGCGGTTTGATCTACCAATTTGCCGGCTTGGTTTTGATAAAACTTAAGCGGCATCCATTCTCCGGCCACGATCAAATCAAACCAGCCATCCTCGTCATAATCCGTCCATATGGCATCGCAGACCAATCCGAGTTCATTAAATAAGGGCTGATTTTGTTCATCTATGACAAAACGAGCTTCTCCATTTTTGCTTTCATTGCGCAGGAGGTAGCTAGTCGCAGGGCGTGGATATTGTTCAGGTACTACTCGCCCCGCAACAAATGGGTCGAGATCCCCATCTTGGTCATAATCAACGCTTTTTACGGCAGAGCCACTGCTTAG
>CAZHOC010001630.1:0-1530 GCA_964534295.1 uncultured Bacteroidia bacterium
GGGATTAGGTTGAACATCTCCCCTGCTCATTTTATTCGCTTTCCCCTCTTCGAAGGTGAGGTTTCCCCATAAATCGCTTTACCTTTCTGCTTGAGCTAACTTGATAGTTAAGTTTTGTCTATTTATCGATGTCAGGTTTTGATTCTGTTATTAGTTCTCAAGTGAATTCAGTTCACTTTGGTGATTTACGTCTTGATAAACGATTTCGATCCAGTTTAGCGACTATTGATCATCAAGATAGTAGTAGTAGCTTCCCATGTATCTTTAAAAATCGTTATGCCCTTAAGGGATTTTATCGTTTGATGAACCATAATAAAGTAAGCCCCCAAGCGATGCTCTCAGGCTACCGAGATGGGCTGATCCATTGGCTCAATTCGGAAAAGGGGAAGGATATAGGTCGGTGCTATCATTTTCACGATAGCACCTTTGGGAAGTATCATAGCCGTAAGAAGCTGCAATTGGGTTACATTGAGACCCTGAAGGATAATGGATTTCTACTTCATAGCGGGATATTGACCACTGCAACATTTGAGCCCTTAGGATTGGTTCATCAGCAATATATTACTCGCCCTTGGGAAGCGTTTGGAAAAAAGCAGAGTCGAAAAGAGCGACCTTTTTCCGAAAAAGAAAGCTATAAATGGGCCGAAGCCCTTGATTGGGCACAAGACTTTATCCAACAGACGGGCAGAGAGTTGATTCATGTGATGGATCGGGAAGCAGACTTGGCCGAGCTCTTTGAATATGCGAGTCATTGGAAACAACGTTTCATTATCCGATCCTTTCATAATAGAAAGCTCGCCCAGCAGACTTCGCTACTTTGGGCCTATGTTCGGCAGCAAGATCCGGCAGCCCAAGGCAAAAGGCTGCTCCAAGATAGAGAGACAGGACCTTACGAAGCGGAATGCCAAATCCGGTTTACGCCTATTGCCCTCAAAGCCATTGATACACCGCTCTGGGCGGTACATCTACTCGAAATTACCGCGCAAAACTCTCCTACTGAGTGGCTATTATTGACCAATTGGCCCATCAACACGCTTGAGGTTGCCATCGAAGTGCTCGATGCCTATTTACACCGCTGGCCGACCTGTGAAGACTTTCATAAATGTCTCAAAACGGGCTGTAGAATCGAGGATCGGCAATTTGACTCCCCTGAAGCATTATTTAATGCCATTAGTCTCTTAAGTATCCAAGCTGTCAGACTCTTAAGAATGCGCCATCTCGCACGGGAACATCCTCAGCAGAGCATCGAACGATTGCTTACTCCTATGGAAGGAAAACTGGCAAAACAGTTGGCAGATCAATTCCTCACCGATACGGATCGAGAGGCCTGTCAACCACTGACTAGCCTTTGGTGGATTCTCTTATTAGGAAGAATGGGGGGACATCAGGGGATTCGATTAAAAGGATTACCCGGATGGCAAACCATCTGGAAAGGATGGCGCTATTTCCAAAGCCTCCTCCAAGGTTATCTCATCGCCCAAAGCCTAAAAGAACCTCCTGATACTTGAGAACTTATGGGGAAACCTCACC
>CAZHOC010001631.1:0-1530 GCA_964534295.1 uncultured Bacteroidia bacterium
TGATTGGAGATTAAGAAGGAAGCTTATTGGGTTGATTGCGGACCCAAGAATTGCTTGGAGCGAGACGGATAGATGGTGGCGAACAAGTATTTAGTCGTGCGATAGACTTTGGCTATTCCAAGACCCCCGAGGAGACCCTCAACATTTGGGATAAGGATGCTGTATTGGCTGACATGGTTTGGACCATCCGCAAATTTCGTCCTGATGTGATTGTTACCCGCTTCCCTGGCCCAGAAAAAGGTGGCGGTGGTCATGGGCACCATACTGCTTCCTACATGCTAGCCAAAGAAGCATTTAGCCTAGCGAATGATAAGAATGCTTTTCCAGAGCAGTTACAATACGTCGAGCCATGGCAACCCGTTCGTATGCTTTGGAATACTTGGCGTCCAGACGCAAAACGCGCCAAAATCATCAGCATAGACATCGGTGCTTACAATCCGGTTTTAGGACATAGTTATGGAGAAATAGCATCTATGGCTCGGTCCATGCACAAATGCCAAGCGTTCGGTGCAGCCCTGATTAGAGGTAGTCGCATGGAGCATATGGAGTTTGAAATCGGAGATGAACCCGAAAACGACCTTTTTGATGATATCAATACCTCTTGGGATCGCATAGAAGGAGGAGAGCAAATCAGCAAATTCTTGAGCAAAGCATATGAAGAATTTAACCCCAGAATGCCCGAAAAGAGTGTTCCTGGACTGATCAAAGCCTACCAAGCCATGGAAGGGAAATCCGGTTATTGGATTGAGGTAAAACGAAAAGAAATACTTACTGCCATTGCATATTGTTCGGGCATGTGGTTTGAAGCCACTAGTGCGAGCCCGATCGTGGCCCAAGGTGATACTGCCCAAATCAAATTGGAAGTGCTCAAGCGTCTAGACGTACCGGTACAATTACACAATGTGGTTTTCAAAGCAGACGGCAAGGTGATTCACGATTATGACGTCCAACAATTTCTGGATACTAACGCCAAAGTTTGGACCTCTGAGGATGGGGACTTACAGTTTCCAACGGACGGTATTTCGGTTAGTCAACCTTACTGGTTAACTGAGGAAGGGAAAAAGGGGATTTTTCAGGTCCGAGAGCAAGCATTAATCGGTTTGCCAGAAAATCCTCCTGCGATCACGGCGGAGTTTCATTTTCGGATCGAAGGAGAAGATTTATGCTACCCTATGCCAGTGGTTCATCGTTATGTGGATCGGGCCGTGGGTGAACTTTATCGTCCCTTTGTAATCGCACCTCCCGTTACGGTTAATATCGACAAGAAAGTATATCTCTTTTCAGATCTTGGTGCCCAAGAAGTTCCTCTCTTGATCAAATCCTTTGGGGAGAATTCTAGTGCTCGCATTGAGTTTAATGTGCCGGAAGGCTGGAAAGTAGAGCCTCCCACTTTATCATATGATTTTGAAGCTAAGGGCGCCGAGCGCAACGCTTCTATCCAGATTACGCCTCCGGCATACCAAAGTGTCGGCAAATTACAGGCAAAAATCACAGTGGATGGTAAAACTAGTTCTCACTCTCAACTGAGTA
>CAZHOC010001632.1:0-1530 GCA_964534295.1 uncultured Bacteroidia bacterium
AACCCAATTAATAAATACGCACAAGTCATAACTTATCGGAAATTGATTCAAGAGGCGGTAGAAAAGTCTCCTGATGATATTGAAGTCCGATTTCTACGTTTTTCAATTGAATATAATTTACCTCGGTTTCTTGGCATGAGTGAGCACCTGGAGGTAGACCATGCTTATATCATGACACACTTAGATCAGATTCACTCAATGAATTTGGATCCCGCATTTGGTCGCTTTATCATCTACTTTATCAAGCAGACGAACATGTGTAGCCCTGATGAGGTACTTGCCATCAAACAGCATCTTAACAAACTAGACTCAAGCACTTACAAATAGTCTATCGGAGTTGATGATAAGGTTAAGTCTTGCTGATCCTGAATGATTTTGGCAATTCCCCGTGTACGACCCATCTCATATTTAAAGAAGAATTTCATCGTATGGACCTTACTTCTATAGAATTCTTCTGCATTCTTTCCAGTACCTGAGGCTAACATTTCCTCAGATTTTGCAGCAATCTTTAACCATTGCCAACCAATAACGATCGTGCTGAACATATCCATAAAAAGTGTGGCATCTGCCAGAAAACGCTCATGGTCACCCTGCATTGCATGTGGCATTAGAGCTGCTAAAACCTCTTGCACTAAAGCCAAGTTTCCTGCGAGCGTACTAGCATAGGGCTGCAGTGACTCATATTTCTGTGCCTCAACGATTGTCTGCTGGATTTCCTTAGCCAAATCCTGCAAAATTTCGCCATTTTTCATCGTGACTTTTCTACCTAGTAGATCAAGGGATTGAATACCGGTAGTGCCTTCATATAGAGAGATGATCCGAACATCTCTGTAATACTGCTGTAAAATAAAATCAGTAGTAAAGCCGTATCCACCCAAGATTTGAAGTCCATTGTCAATCGCTTCCTTCCCTTTCTCAGCAGGGTAGGTCTTTACAATTGGCGTAAGTAGCTCTAACAACAATCTGTGTCTTTCTGCCTCTGCTCCATCTTCAATACTTTCCTTGTCAAGATATTGACTTGCCTCAAGTATGAGACTCATGCTCCCTTCGACAATTGCTTTTTGCAAAAGCAGCATTCTCTTCACATCAGGATGATTGATAATGAGTGTCTGCTCTTCATTGACATTCTTTTGTCCTGCAGAATCTAGCTTTCTACCCTGAGGCCGCTCTTTTGCGTACTCTAGTGAGGCAAAATAAGCCCCTGAGGCAATCGCTGTTCCCATTCTACCAGTAGCGATTCTTGCTTCGTTCATCATTTGAAACATATAGCGAAGACCATTTCTGGGCTCACCTACCAGCCATCCGATGGACTCTCCTCCATCACTAAAACCCAAGTGAGTCGTGCAGTATCCCTTTTGTCCCATCTTGGTAAACTCACCCAAGGTACCAACGTGGTTGTAGACAAGGTCGCCTTCTTCTACTCGCTTCTTTGGGACCACAAAGAGTGAGATACCTTTCGTGCCTGGCATATCTCCCTTTATCCTAGCCAACACGAGATGCACGAAGTTGTCAGCATACTGATGGTCTCCT
>CAZHOC010001633.1:0-1527 GCA_964534295.1 uncultured Bacteroidia bacterium
ATTTCCTAAACCCTGGCTGGGAGGGATAAAGCTCCGATTTTGGCTGATATCTAAAACGCCTTCCTCTATTACAGCGCCAGTCCGGGGATCATACCACCAAGCTCTTAGTCTACTGCTTCGCAGAACGCTTAAATCTAGCTTTTGACGCTGGCCTACAGGCAGATAAACCATGGCGTATCTGCCGTGCATGTCTTTTGTGGCTATCGGCTTGCTGCTATAGTCTCCGTCTATCTCGTCCATTAACATCTCTGGCGCAGGTACACGATCTAAAACAGGTCGAGAAAGCATGAGATTCTTCAAGTGCTTGACCTGGTTGGCCATGGGCAAATCCAAAGCTTCGGTCCAAGGGCGAGGAGGATGATTGATAGGATCTTTGTCTAGGCTGTACATCTGCCAAATATCATGACAACCATAAGTTTGCCCCATGGCGCCAGCAAAGACATTTTGGTACATAATGCGACGGATATCCCTCGCTACACTATATCCCTTTTCTTTAAGGTTGAAGCAATTGGGATGGTCCTCATAGAGAGGCTCGCCGTCCAATACGGGTTTAACGGGACTCAAAGCATAGTCATGAGCGATAAGTTCGTAAGTGCCACGATTGGGACAATGCCCTGTCTGGTGCATATTGAAGTCCAACCATGCTTCCTGATGAAACCAAGTTGAGGATCCTCCCAATTCTGTGGGTTGCGGGTGAAAAGTCATTAGGGCTTTGTCGGCATCCCCTACCCCAGCGATCACGCCCTTTGCCATCTGATTCCAAACCTCCACATCCTGAGATTCTTCTCTGGGGTTGCGATCGCCTCCAATCACCCAGATGATATTTTTTTGCTCTTTGTATCTTTCTCCAAGCCATTTGCCGTAAACAAAAGCGTTTTGAGGCGTAAAGACCTCTGGCCCTACCCCCCAGCTCTTGGTATTGAGTTTGTCTCCCCAAGTCGGCAAAAGGGCAATGTAAAGACCCAAGCGTTCCGCGGAGCGGATCACATAATCCACATGCTCAAAATAATCCTCTTGAGGCTGGTTGGGATCATCCTCCAACAAGGGACTATGACCATATGGATTGGGAGTATGCAAACCATCTAACTCCGCCAGAGCCACTGCTTGTATAACATTAAAGCCCTGACTAGCACGTTTTTGTAGGTACATATCCGCCTGTTCCCGATTACAGCGATGAAATAATTCCCAAGCGGTGTCCGCCATATAGAAGAAGGGAGTGCCATCTTCTAGTACCAAAAAACGACCGTTTTCTGAGACTTTAAGGGCTTGTAATTCCTGTGGCTGTGTGGGAATAGAAAATAATGGCCAGAGTAAGGCGATACTGAGGGCAAGGGTTTTCATGATTACTGGATATTGGAATTAACTAAGCGAAACTTACCACATTGACTCGAGCTAATTGCTGAGAGACAGCCTGCCAAGCTTCACCAAAATTTTCCGATATATACAGATTCCCATTATTAGTACCAAAAGCAAGCGTTCCCGCTCTGAGATCCATTGCATGGCGAAAAGCAAGATCAAAGGTATGTT
>CAZHOC010001634.1:0-1527 GCA_964534295.1 uncultured Bacteroidia bacterium
CTTTGATGGGGCCAGGACACATAAAATCCTATTGAAATAAAAAAAGTAGTCACTGCGAGGAAGCATGACAAAGCAATCTACTACAAAATGAGGTTGTTTCGCTTTACTCGCGATGACGCTTAAACCAAAAATTACAGTCATGAAATTAGCATAAATGGCAGGACTTCTTAAACCAGAATGAATGTCCTTATGCGAATTCCATGTGTACCATTGAAAAACAAACACTATACACATGAAAAGCATAAAATTCATATTCATAATCAGCTTTACCTTTCTTCAATTCATTCCTGCACTGGCGCAGGCGGCACCTCCTGCTACTCCGATTGACGGAGGGCTTACGGCACTGTTAGCGGCTGGTGGCATCTATGGGCTGAAGAAACTGAAGGACAGCAGAAAGTAGCAAACTGGGGCGACTCACTAGCTATGGCTGATTTGCGATGGGCGACTCGAACGAGTCGCCTTTTTTTATAACCTTGATTATATTTAGGTATCACTACCCACTTTTATGAGACTCACCCTTGTCTGCTTATTTTCTGTTCTTGTCTGTTGGGTCTATGCTCAAGGTGATGCTGAACTTTTGCTAGAGGCGTACCATCAAAACAACCCCGTTGCTTCCATCCAGAAGCTAAAAGCAATCGACAATCCTAAAAATTTCACCGACAGCCTGGAATGCGTATACCTCCTTACCTACGGAATAGCGCACGGAAAAATGGGGCAAGCTGATTCCGCACTTTACTACTTAAATCAAACTTTGTCCATTGCAAGTACCCATGATTATGACTTTCTTGAGGTGAGAGCCGGAAATGCAAAGGGGTTGGTTTTTTTTCAGTCAGGTAAGTTGGAGGATGCCGTCCAGTCTTATCAAAATGCACTTGTTTCAGCTCAAAAAAATAAGTTCAGAGAAGAGGAAGCGACCATATTGGGCAACCTGGGTGGTGTCTATTTCCAGATGGCCAACTATGCTCTTTCAATCAAATATTCTAAGGAAAGTTTAGCTATCGCCTATGATCTAAATGACGAGGATGACCTTTCATATGGCCACCTCAGACTGGCTGTGGTCTACGAGGAGATTGACAGTTTAGATAAAAGTATCTTTCACAACACAAAAGCGAGCCTGCTTGCCGAAAGACTGGAAAACTACGTACTACTGACCTACATAGAAAAAACGCTGGGAAATATTCATAGAAAGCTTGGAAGACTGGACTCCTCCCTTCACCATCATCAAAGAGCCCGAAAATTTGCAACCATCGAAGGAGAACAAGAGAATTTGGTCAGCACCATTAATGAGATCTCCAAGGTGCTCTTTGAAATGGGCAATTTGCAGGAGGCTAAAAAAGAAGCAATGACGGCATTAGAGCTTGCCGACAAAAATAGTCACCCCTACCACGCTACGCTCGCATATGATGTCTTGTATCAGATTGCCTTGAATAGAGGGTTGTATGAAGAAGCCTTGGAAGCACGGAATCAATTTTACGCGATAAATGATTCTTTGAATGCAGTGGACACAAAAGAACGTATTGCAGAACT
>CAZHOC010001635.1:0-1526 GCA_964534295.1 uncultured Bacteroidia bacterium
AGCGCATGACCGAGAAACCTAAGCCTGTTAAGTGAGTTAGTATCGTAAATGAGCCGACTTACCTTGTTAATATTTGCACCCAGATCAATGAGGTCCGCGACTATGCGGTGAACTTTTGAGGAGGTGCTGGGGTGTTTGAAGGATCCTGTGTCAGTCATTATGCCTGCGTACAAGCATTCAGCTATTTCCGGACTAAAAGCTTCCTTACCCGATAGTTGCATAATCAGGTCAAATATCAATTCCGCTGTGGCTGCTGCCTTATCATTCCAAAAGTTGAAATCCGGCTTTATCTCAGGATTGAGATGGTGATCTACTAATCCTATTTTAGCTGGAGTTTGTGCCGCTGCCCCAGACATCTCCTTAATTCTATTGAACCCTGAAAAGTCTAAGCAAAATAGCAAATCACATTCATTGACCAGGGAGGTTGCATGCTCACGGCTTTCTTCGAAATTGATGACTTCATGATTTCCGGGCATCCACTCCAGGAACTCAGGGTAGGAGTTGGGAACAATGGCCCTTACCTCGTGCCCTTCATTTATAAGGTAATGGAATAGCCCTAGGGAAGAGCCCAATGCATCAGCATCTGGATTTGCATGGGTCGTGATTACTATTTTCTTCGGAACGGATAAGAAGTCCTTAAGCGCCTGAATGTCCTTCATAAAAAAAAGCCCTATCGGGCAAAATGAGAGTGCAAAGCTAGTAACATTTACAAAACCTTGAAATGCGTGCGAATATTCCAGGGCGAATTCTCGTGGTTGGTTTTATGGATGTTTAGCCACGATGCGTCATGTGCTCTGGAAAGATTAAAAAAATTACGTACGTAAAATAGAATCATATGTGATTTCTATTCTGTTATTTTTGCGGCGATTTTCATTTTAGGATTACAGAAAAAACAGTACAATGTCAGGAAAAACAACTTTCACGATGATCAAGCCCGATGCTTTTGAAGCGAACAATTCAGGAGCCATCATCAAGATTATCGAAGAAGCAGGATTTAGAATAAAAGCAGCCAAGCTGACCAAGCTTACTGCAGAACGTGGAGGCCAGTTTTACGAGGTACATAAAGAAAGACCATTTTATAATGACCTGGTTAATTATATGTCTTCTGGAGCTATTGTAGCTATGGTACTTGAAAAAGACAATGCGGTAGCAGATTTCAGAGAGCTCATAGGAGCGACTAACCCGGACGAAGCGGCAGAAGGAACCATTAGGAAGTTATTTGCAAAATCCATTGAAGCCAATGCTATTCATGGATCAGATTCAGACGAAAATGCAGAGATCGAGGCAGCTTTCTTCTTTTCAAGAACAGAGCGTTTCTAAGCGATCAGATTGAGGCCACGGCATGCCTATGCCGTGGTTGTTTGCTTACTTTCATCCTTTCGCTCAATCCAGAAATTGTTAAACCCTTCGCCAAGCTGAATTACAATTTGTTTTAGCTGGAGTAGCTCAAGAATGGACAAAAAGTTAAAAATCACCAGTATTTTCTCGGGCTTTTCTTCGATCATATCCGTGAAAGAAAGCCTTTT
>CAZHOC010001636.1:0-1519 GCA_964534295.1 uncultured Bacteroidia bacterium
AATACTCCACCCATAGTTTCGATACCGAGAGAAAGAGGGGTTACGTCAAGTAGCAATACTCCTTTAACGTCTCCAGAAAGTACACCACCTTGGATAGAAGCACCTAGGGCCACTACCTCATCAGGGTTTACACTACGGTTTGGCTCACGCTTGAAGAAATCTTTTACTTGCTCTTGTACCTTAGGGATACGAGTCGATCCACCTACTAGGATTACTTCGTCGATATCATCAACGCTAAGCTTAGCAGACTTAAGCGCATCGCGACAAGGTCCAAGGCAGCGGGCAAACAACTCGTCAGCCAATTGCTCAAACTTAGCGCGGCTTAAGCTACGCTCAAGGTGCTTAGGACCTTCCGCGTCCATAGAAAGGTATGGAAGGTTGATCTCTGTGCTTGAGGTAGAAGAAAGCTCAATTTTAGCAGTCTCAGAAGCTTCTTTCAGACGCTGCATGGCTTTAGGGTCTTTACGAAGATCGATTCCGTGATCTGCCTTAAACTCGCTGACGAGCCAATCCATGATGATTTCGTCAAAGTCATCACCACCTAGATTGGTATCACCATTGGTAGAGAGTACTTCAAATACGCCATCACCGAGTTCGAGGATAGAGATATCAAAAGTACCACCACCCAAGTCAAACACAGCGACTTTGATATTTTTGTCTTGCTTGTCAAGACCATAAGCCAAGGCAGCTGCCGTAGGCTCGTTGATAATTCTTTTTACGGTAAGGCCCGCGATTTCACCCGCTTCTTTGGTGGCATTACGCTGGGCGTCGTTGAAGTATGCAGGAACGGTGATAACCGCTTCTTTTACTTCGTAACCAAGATAATCTTCTGCCGTCTTTTTCATCTTCTGCAAAATCATCGCAGAGATTTCCTGAGGCGTATAAGTACGATCATCTATTTGCGCTACGGCGAGTCCATTACGTCCGCTTACTACCTCATAAGAGATACCATCAGTATCCTTTTTGGCATCCTTGTAAGGAGAACCCATGAAACGCTTGATAGAACGAATAGTCTTTTTGGGATGGGCAACTGCCTGACGTTTAGCCTGCTCTCCTACCACGCGATCACCTTCTTTGGTGAAAGCAACCACAGAAGGAGTAGTACGCTTACCTTCGGAGTTTACGATAACGATTGGCTCGTTACCCTCCATCACCGCGACACAAGAGTTGGTAGTCCCTAGGTCGATGCCGATGATCTTGCTCATATTATTATTCTAGTTGTTGTTATTTATTGATATGTTGAAGGATTGATTTTTTGAATGATTGATTCAGTTACTCAACAATTCAAAAAATCAACTATTGACTTAATCTATATTGATCTCTGCGCTTTCATCTTTCACCTTGCGAGGAAAAGTGATGCGTAGAAGGCCATTTTCAAATTTCGCTTTGATATTTTCGATTTCAGCTCCTGCAGGCAGTTCGATATCGCGGCGAAATTCGCCGAATTTTCGCTCACGCTTATCATAAACGTGAGACTCTGCATTTTCAGGTAGCTTTTTCGTTCCACGAATGATGAGCA
>CAZHOC010001637.1:0-1518 GCA_964534295.1 uncultured Bacteroidia bacterium
TACCAGGCTATTCCTTGATTACCTATCCTGATGGTGGTTTCCGGACGAGTGTGGCAGATATGAGTCTCTATTTGCAGGAGATGATTAAGGGCTATAGTGGGCAAAGCGATTTTATGCAAACTAGCTCCTTCAAAGCCTTATTGCCGGGGGACGAGGACGAAAGTCGCGTCTTTTGGGGCATGGGAGAAACCAGTCGCAATATTGGTCATAATGGTGGCGATCCCGGTGTGCGGACGGATATGCACTTCAATGCTGACAACAAAATTGGTTATATCCTCTTCTGCAATATGAGTGCAGACGAAGACGAAAAGCTGCATGCCCAATATTTGAAAGTGATGGAGATTTTGCATGCTTATGGTCCTAAGCTTTGAGGATACCGCTTTGTGGTAGGTTCAAGAATTGGGTATTGCAGATTTAATGCTCTAGTTTTGCGCTATGATAAGCATAGGCGAATACCAGAGTCTCCGCATCGAACGCGATATGCCCCAGGGTTACTACCTCAGCGATGATGAGGGCAATGAGGTTCTATTGCCTCGCAATTTCATTACGCCCGAAATGCAGATCGGCGACGCCTTGGCCGTTTTTGTCTACAATGACTCTGAAGATCGTCCCGTTGCTACCACCGAGACGCCTATGTTTAGCGTCCATGAGTTTGCTTATCTCGAAGTGGTCGATACCAATGAGATCGGTGCTTTTTGTGATTGGGGCTTGGCTAAGGCGCTTTTTGTGCCTTTTCGCAATCAGGTCCGCCGCCTCGAAAAAGGGGAGCAGCACGTGATTTATATGTACCTCGACAAGCTCACCAAGCGACTGGTCGGTACTACCAAAATTGACAAATACCTCATCAAAGAGACCGAAGAAGAGTTTGAAATGGGGGAGGAGGTAGACTTACTTGTTTACGCCAAAACTGAGCTGGGCTATAATGTGATCGTGGACAAGCGCTACAAAGGTTTGATCTACAATAATGAAATTCATCAGCCTATTCAGGTCGGCCAGCAGCTTACCGGTTATGTGAAACCCCTGCGCGGAGATGGCAAATTAGACATCAGCCTTGATCAGATTGGACACCAAAGCATAGAACCCAACGCTCAATACCTACTCGACGAATTGAAAGCCGAAAATGGCTTCCTTTCCTTCACCGATAAAAGCGATCCTAGCCTTATTCGTGAACGCTTTGGCATTAGCAAAAAGCTTTTCAAAAAGGCCCTCGGCACCCTTTATCGTCAGCAATTGGTGCTGCTCAAAGAGGACGGGATTTATCTGAAATAGAAGTTTTTAGTAGCCTTTTTTGGGGTTTACCGCTGCGCGGAACGCTCATCCCTGGTGCGGTGTGAGTGCGGCATGTATGCATGCGCGCATCTACCGGATAATCATTTCGACAGAGCGAAGCGGGGAGAAATCTCCTTGGCTTCAAGATGTAATTATAATTGGGTGATAGGAGATTTCTCCTCGCATTAGCAGGCTCGTTCGAAATGTACTGTAGCCAAAGTCAAGCATTTTCTGGATTTATTTTAGTTT
>CAZHOC010001638.1:0-1517 GCA_964534295.1 uncultured Bacteroidia bacterium
CTCCTAATCTGCTTTGTAATGACAACGGGCAGCCTGTATGCCCAGTTCGATGGCCAAAATGGCCAGGCCTCCTTCTACTCAGAAGTAGAGCAAGAAAATCGACCCGACTTCCTCAAAATGGAAGAAGAAGCGATGCTAATTGAAAGATGGGACAATGCCCTATCCACTCTTGGCATCAAAAACGTATCCGTATTCCAAGAAATGCAACTCCAAGAGCTCCAAGCGGAGATTCAAAGAGAGCAGTCGGAAATCCAAAAAGAAATTCAGCAGATTGTAAGTCTGCTCGACCAGCTAGAAAATAGAAACGATCACCTCATCGCTTTGCATCGTTCGCTTAGTGCTGAACTACTCGATCTCGGAGAAGAACTCGAGTTGATCAATAGCATGCAAGCCAAAGATGAAGGTGAAGAAGATTTGGTGCGGGATAACCAATCTGAAATCAACGCCATCGCTGCGACTTTAGATAAGCACCGTCAAGAAATCAGTAACAATGATCTTCAATTAGTTGATTATCAGCAGATGCTAATGAATCGCGAAGCACAACTCGAAGAAGTTGTACAACAAGCTGATGCGGTGAGCTATCTTGCTAATAATTATCAGCGGATGAAGCAATACCGCGAATATGCGCTCAATACCGCAGTCGCGCCATAAAGAAACTTATCTTTCAGAAAAAGCCTCGCCCATAAGCGAGGCTTTTTTTGTATCTTTTCCCTAATGAAAACCCAATTTCTGGCCTGCCTCTGCCTAAGTTTATGGAGCTTAGCAACACTCAGTGCCCAACATGCATTGATTCGCACGCCTCATCCTCTCCCACCAGAGTTGGCCCCCAAAATTGCCGTAGATCACTTCCTGCCAGGGCCTAATGATTCGATTGATTGGGTGGCGAGCAGGGATGAACAAGCCCTGTTACAGGCCTCGCAGCTCTCTTATCGGACGCTGCAAGCAGATATGGAAGCTTTTTACAGCCAAGTTCTCCAACAAAGTCAGGCGCGGACGAGCTGTGGCTTACAGCATTTCAGTCAAGGATCTATGGGTGGCTACCATACCTATACTGAGGTCGTGGCACAGCTCAATTTGATGCATCAACTTTTTCCTACGCTCTGCGGAACGCCCTACTCTATTGGTCAATCCATTGAAGGGAGAGAAATCTATGCTATCAAGCTTTCTGACGAGGTGCAATCAAACCAAAGCGAAGCGGAAGCCCGTGTATATCTAGATGCGCTTACCCATGCTCGGGAGCCTCTAAGTATGGAGTCTTTGCTTGCTTTTGCCTGGTGGCTGCTAGAAAACTACGGAATCGATGAGTCTGCCACCTATTTGTTAGATAATCGTGAGATTTACCTCTTGCCGGTGATCAATCCTGACGGCTATGTATACAATGAGCAAATCGCTCCCAATGGAGGCGGACTCTGGCGCAAAAACCGAGCGGTCAATCCCGGCAGTACTTGCTTTGGAGTTGATCTCAATCGAAATTATCCCTGGGCCTGGGGCGATTTGAGTGGTGCTACCAACAATCC
>CAZHOC010001639.1:0-452 GCA_964534295.1 uncultured Bacteroidia bacterium
TGGTCTATCTATCCACAAAATCCACAAACTGTCTGGATGGCCGGCACCCAAAATCTCTATCGGGTTGATATCAGTGCGGGTTCCAAAACGGTCGATCCTTTTCTCTGTTTGATTCGTGAGTTACGTCTCAATGGAGACTCTGTCATCTTTAGTGGCAACTATGCTGATGAAAATGGCTTTTTGGTAAACGAACAACCTGCAAATGCCAAACCGAAATTTCCGGCAGAGATTCGAGAAGTGGACTTTAAATTTATTAGTCCTCTCTATTCTGCCAGTTTGCAACCTCTATACAGTTATCGGCTCGAAGGCTATGAGGAGCAATGGTCTGACTGGAAAGCAGAGCGGATCAAATCTTATACTGCCCTGCGCGAAGGCAAATACACCTTTCATGTTAGGGCCAAGGATAGTTACGGACGTATCAGTGAGACGGCTACCTACTCCTTCCAGATTAT
>CAZHOC010001639.1:478-1517 GCA_964534295.1 uncultured Bacteroidia bacterium
CGCACTTGGTGGGCTTTGCTGCTCTATATAGGGATCATAATTGGCATCTTGTACTTCGTGATTTTGCTACGCCTGAGGCAACAAAGCCGCCAATTAGAGCAAAAGGAAAGAGAGCTCGCCCGCGAGCGAGAGGCTACCGAAAAACTGAGGAAGCTCGACTTACTCAAAGATGAGTTTCTTGCGACCACTTCTCACGAATTACGTACCCCGCTGCAAGGCATCATTGGCCTAGCGGAATCATTGCGGGATCGCATCGAAAAGCAAGATCGTCAGACCAATCGTCGCAATCTGGATTTGATCGTATCCTCCGGACAACGCTTAGCCTCCTTGGTCAACGATATTTTGGACTTTTCACGTCTCAAGACCTATACCATCGATCTCCAGCTCAAGGCAGTCAACCTACACGCCCTTAGTCAGGTGATTGTCCAGATCAACCAAACTCTGATCGGTGGCAAAGACCTTCGCCTCCACAATGAGGTACCTCAAGATTTACCCCTGCTACTAGCAGACGAGAATCGATTACAACAGATCTTACAAAACCTGATCGGTAATGCCATCAAGTTTACAGAGCAGGGGCATATCCGAATAAGCGTTCCCCGCAGGGATGAAAAAGAAGCGATTATTGCTGTCTCTGACACAGGTATCGGTATCCCTCCCGAGATGCAGGACGTGATTTTTCAAGAATTTCAACAAGGTGATAGCTCCATCTCACGCCAATTTGGGGGGACAGGCTTGGGCCTAAGTATTTCTAGGCGCTTAGTCGAACTGCATAAAGGCCGTATTTGGGTGGAGTCAGAAGAAGGTGGCGGCACCAAGTTTTTGTTTAGTATTCCACTGGCACCGGCCGATATGGAAGTAGGCGCTGGCATAGTTGAGAGCAAAATCTCACGTCCTGTAGTAGTCGAAGCTCCGGCCAAGCAGAGCACCATGACGCAGGCATCCCAATCCAATCAGGCGCGCATCTTGATAGTGGATGATGAACCTATCAATCAGCAGGTGCTACAAAATCATATGCTCGATCAGCCCTATCAATTGACGA
>CAZHOC010001640.1:0-1504 GCA_964534295.1 uncultured Bacteroidia bacterium
GTGGGATTTTATCAGCTTCCTTTTGGGATATTCTTGGACAAAGTTCTCTCCTTCATCAATTTTATTGATCCAAAGGCCGGGCTTGATTTCCGTCCACTCAATCTGATCCAACTTCTTGGGAAAGGAATAAAGCTTGTTTTGCGGAATGAGTTCAATTTGTTTGATCATTCCAGAGAGGGTATACTCAACTCTGATTTCTGCTTTGCCATCAGCGTCCAATTGAATATGCTCTCCAACGGGTATTTCGCCGCGAAAGGCTCCTTTGTAGTTGTCTTTTTGCGCTTGCGCTTGGGTAAAGGTAGCACTGCAAATAATGATGAGCAGGTATAAGAAGGAAGTTTTCATGGAGATTGAGATTTTGGGTTGAAGCAAATGGAGATAATCGTTCCGCGAAGCGGTAATCCCTAACGCAATCCATTGATATCGTACTGAGAGACAAAATCCCAAATCAATTGACTCGTATTGGCGCCTTGATACTCTACCTCAAACCAGACATGCTTTCCATCGACCATTTTGTAATGCTCGACTACTACTCCATTGTCTCCCTCTAAGTATTGGGTATGTTCGATGCTAATCTCCTTGTCCGTTTCGATATTGGTAATCGGTGTCGTATTGGTATTATTGAAGTCAATCCAATACTCCAGCACTGAAGGAATGGAAATGTAATCTGAACCGCCGGCATAAGGGATGACATCGTCTTCGGTACCATGTAGATTGATCATTGCGGTCGGATGATTGGGCGCACAGCTAATGCTTGTATCCAGCATCGTCCCTGAAACCGATCCAATAGCAGCGATTAGATCGCTCTGATAGCAGGCTAAGGCATAACTAAAAAAAGCGCCATTGGAATAGCCACAGGCATAAACCCTTTCCAAATCGATGCTATAGTTAGCGCTAAGTTCGCTAATTAGGGCTTCGACAAAGCCCAAATCATCCACATCACTTTTATTATCTAAGCCGTTTAGGGCCGCATTCCAATGGGGGAAGCCATCCAAACAAGTTCCTTGCGGGTAAACCAAGATAAAGCCGTTGGCATCCGCTTGTGGTCGCATATCGGCGTATTCCATATAATCACTGGCTAGGCCACCAAAGCCATGAAAATTGAGCATGAGGGGTACTTTCCCACTACCATCGTAAGAATCAGGTACATAAATCAGGTATTCCCTCTCTTCGCCAGCGTACATTAATATTTCGGCACCTTCGTTTTCAGCACAATTGGACTTTATGTTATCATTACTTTTACAGCTCACCAGCAGGACGGAAAGCGTAAAAACGAAAAGGATGACTTTATTTATCATGGCTGTTCTTTCTATTTAATAGGAGAAACCCTAGCTAGAGCCAATTGTTGATTTCAGCTTATTCGTCTAAGAGTTCCGCATGGCGGAAACAATCCACAAAGTGATCGTTGACCATGCCTGCAGCCTCCATAAATGCGTAGCAGATAGTGGAACCGACAAACTTAAAGCCGCGCTTTTTGAGGTCTTTGCTCATGGCATCAGATTCT
>CAZHOC010001641.1:0-1504 GCA_964534295.1 uncultured Bacteroidia bacterium
TGACGAAGTGGGGAGAAGCGTTCTGAGACAGAAAGGGAAAAATCCTCGCCAAGCATGGGAACTTGACATAAAGCAACTATCTTTGCCCCCTGGATATTATACCCTACATATGCAATCCAAACAGAAGCATTTTTACACAAAGATTATTAAACGGCCCTAAGCCGCGCTTCTGTTTGCTTTACCTCAATTAATTTTTTCAAAAACATGTTGGTAATGAAGTTCGGAGGCGCATCAGTCAAAGATGCCGCCGCCATCCGTAATGTCGCAGCTATTATCACCGAGCACCAAGAACAAGCGCTTCTGGTGGTGATTTCGGCTATGGACAAGACTACTAATCATCTAGAAAACCTCGCATATCTTGCCCGCGATGGTAAGGAAGCCGAGGTTAAAGAGCAGTTTGCAAAAATTAAACGTTTTCACCTCAAGATCGTGGAGGATCTATTTGGGGATAAACAGACAGAGGTAAAGTCGAAGGTTGACGCTTTCTTGGAGAAAATTGAGCGGATTGTCAGCGGGATTTTGATGCTGGAGGAGTTTCCTCCGCGTACCTATGATCGTATTGTTTCCTTCGGAGAACTATTGTCCACCACAGTTGTGGCCGAATACCTCAAGTTCACCGAGCAGGAAGCGGTTTGGATCGACGCGAGAGATTACCTCAAGACAGATGCTAATTATCGTCAGGCAGGTGTGATTTGGTCCTTGACCGAAGCCAATATTAGAACTCAAGTTATGAGCCTAAGCCGCCGCGGTCGTGCCCTGATTACCCAAGGTTTTATTGGTTCTACCACCGATGGTAAAACCACCACCCTTGGCCGTGAAGGTTCTGACTACACTGCGTCCATCTTTGCCCACTGTCTCAACGCAAGTAGCTTAGTAGTATGGAAGGATGTACCGGGAATCCTCAATGGCGATCCGCGCATCCGCGAGAATACTATCAAAATTGATAATCTCTCCTACGAAGAAGCGGTAGAAATGACCTTTTATGGTGCTAGCGTTATTCACCCTAAGACGATCAAGCCGATTTTCAATAAGCGCATCCCACTACGGGTGAAGTGCTTTTTAGATACTGCCTTACCGGGAACGGTTATCTCTGAACAGACTAATCCTGAATTAGTTACCTCCTATATCGTTAAGAAGAATCAGGTCTTTATCCGCATTAAGCCCAGAGATTTCTCTTTCATGGAAGAGCACCTGATGCAAGAGGTCTTCTACCATGTAAACAAGTCAGGGCTAAAGGTTAATCTACTGCAAAATAGCGCCATCTCTTTGATGCTTTGCGTGGATAATCGCCCCGCCGTGATCAATGCTTTCGAGGCCTTGTTACTAGACCAATTTTTAGTTGAGATTAGAGAAGGTTTGAAGTTGAATACTATTATCAACTTTGAAAAGGGCGACCTTGCAAATATCGAGGAAGCCAAAATGGTGCAGCTGCAAGAAAACAAGCTCTACATTGTGAAGTAGATATCGTAGCGATTATATTTGTGACTCCTAGTAGGAGGGGAAA
>CAZHOC010001642.1:0-1501 GCA_964534295.1 uncultured Bacteroidia bacterium
ATAGACGTCACCGATGAAGAAAGCGTAAACGCTGGAGTCGCCGCAGCAATTAAGGCGATGAACGGGCTAGACGTCGTCGTTAACAATGCCGGAGTAGGTGTAGTCGGCATGCAAGAACACTTCACTATTGAGGATTTCAAGAAAGTAATGGATGTGAACGTATATGGGGTGCAACGAGTAAACAGAGCGGCACTACCGCACTTAAGATCACAAGGATCTGGCTTGATCATATACATTTCCAGCCTATTGGGACGTATGACCATGCCATTTTACGGACCTTACAATGCTTCGAAGTGGGCCGTTGAAGCATTAGCTGAAAACTACCGAGTAGAGTTGGCCGGCTTCGGTATAGAAAACGCCATCGTAGAGCCCGGTGGATTTGAAACCAACTTTTTTGGAAACCTGATTCAGGCCTCTGATACAAGCAGAGCTGCGGAGTATGGGGAATTCATGAACGCACCTCAGCAAATGGGCGAAGCATTTGGACAAGCTCTGGCAAACAGCACAGAACAAAAGCCGGAGAAAGTAATCGAAGCGATTGTATCCCTAATAGAAGCAGAAAAAGGACAACGCCCCTTCCGTACCGTGGTCGATCATCTAGGTATGGGAGAACCTCTAAAAGGTTACAACGATCAACTTGAGGGTGTCATGAAAGCTGTGTACGGTGGCTTCCAGATGGGTGACATGCTCTCAACAAATAAGTAATTAACCTCTGGGCCGTATCAAAGCCAAAAGGAAAATTCCAGATAGAAGCTGGTGATTTAGCTTGAGTTTGATAGATATGTTCGGGTTGGTCTTGTAACTAACCTGAATGTATTTTCTGGACGTTGAATCAAATCTTTGGAGCTCATTATACAGTAAAGCCCAGAAATTAAATAACTAACCGGCTAAAGCCGGTAGATTTGGTTCCGCCTAAAGGCGGCTAAAGTTCGTGGTTAATTTGAAAGTTATCATCCCCGGATTCTAGGTCTTGGTTTTCGATATATTTCATAATCACTTCGTCAGTCACGTTTCCACTACTTACGGCGAAGTAGCCTCTAGCCCAAATGTGCTTGCCCCAAAACTGTCTCTGTAAATGCTTAAATTCAAATAGCATCTTATGAGATGTTTTCCCCTTCAGATACTGCATCAATTTACTGACCGACAGTTTGGGAGGAACCGAAACAAAAAGATGGATATGGTCATTAGAAACATGACCCTTTAATATTTCCACTTCGTTCGACTTGCAGATTTCCCGTATCAATTCCCTAGTGCGCTCAGCAACACCTCCAACAAGAACCTGCTTGCGATATTTCGTAACCCATACTAAATGATATTTTAGGTCAAATAACGTATGTGATCCTTTCCGATAATTCTGCATATCGAAATATCGCAAATACTAAAGTCTTCGCCTAAAGGCGAGGGATTTTCTCCCATTCCCAGATATGGATATTAATCTGGGCCACACCATCAGGCTTATATCTCTATAAACACATTCATAAATAATTCCGATCACCATTGG
>CAZHOC010001643.1:0-1501 GCA_964534295.1 uncultured Bacteroidia bacterium
CCAGCGGGTGAGATCAATGGTGTTATTGGTAAAGGTGCTGTTTTCTGTGGCAGGACCACGACCGAAGCCAGTTTGACTATTGTCAAAGGAATTATCCAAGTTGTCAATTCCATTGTAGAAGCTGAGCGAAAGGACGTCCTTTTGTGTCGGATTGTAGGTAAGACGTGCGTTTAGATCGTAAAAGTAAAAGTCTGGGGTAACCTGGCTCACAAAACGACCTCCTCCCGGCCCTCCGGGACCGCCAGTTCCCGTTTCAGTGGTGGGAGTAACTAGCTCATAAATATTGTCATACAAACCACTTTGGATAATATCAGTATACGATCGCCTGGCAGCAAGAAAAAAGGTAGCCTTCTTGCCAATAGGCCCTTCTAACCTTCCGCTGACCGATAAGGCCGATAAATTGATCCCTCCATCTATTTTATTCTTGTTTCCGCTTTTACCAGATAGTTCTACCACACTCGATAGCCGTTCCCCATACTTCGCACTAAATCCTCCCTTGTAGAACTGAACATCTTTGATTGCGTCAGCATTAAAGGCGCTGAAGAATCCAAAGAAGTGATCCACATGATAAACTGTAAAGCCATCTAGTAAGATCAGGTTTTGATCTGGGGTTCCCCCTCTGACATATAAGCCAGAGGAGTTTTCATTACTGCCACTAACACCGGGCATCATTTGTAAAGAGCGGAAAATATCTTTCTCCCCGAGACTAGGTAAAGCTGCCAGTTGGGCCGGAGAGATCGAAAGATGGCTGATGCCTTTGCTCTCCATCATGTGCTCTTCCTCCGCCACGATCAGTACCTCTTGCATCTGCACATCTATGGCTCGTAAAGAGATGGATAGGTCCTCAATATCAGTTTCTGGGGTGATTTTGAGGTATTTGGTTTGGTAGCCTAAATATTTAATGATCAGGGTAACGGTATCAGCCGGCACCTCTCGAATAGTGAAGTAGCCATCATCATTCGTATTGGCTCCGATCCTAGTGCCTTGCACCGCTACACTTGCATGCGGTAAGCTCTCACCGCTGCGTTCGTCATCGACGCGCCCCCTAAGAATAAAACCAAAACGGGTAGCGGAATAAATCGTCGGGACATATTCTACCTTTTCAAAAAGCTTGACTGTATTACCTGAAATAGAATAGCCAAGTTCTGTCTCTCTCAATATTATCTGAAGCGCTTGGTCAAGTGGCAAACGGTTAATGGAGGCTTCCTTTATGATGATGCCTTCCACCAAGTCTTTATCAAACTCAAAAACCAAATCGTACTCGTACTTGAGTTCTATGATAACGATTTTTAAGGCTTTGTTTTTAAAGTACTTATTGATTTTGGGAAGGTTTTGCCCGACCAAAGGGCCAGAAAAAATAAGCAATAGGGATAGCAGGCGGCTTGCGTAAACAAGCCACGTAGTGGTTGGTTTCATTCCGATTTATATGTTAAGTGAGTTCAATACCCACACTTTGGTCGCAGGGGTATTTCCCAGAAAAGAACGAAAAGCTTTTTGCTTA
>CAZHOC010001644.1:0-1500 GCA_964534295.1 uncultured Bacteroidia bacterium
CAATGACCTTCCGCCCCTCGAACCCCTATATGTGAGGATCTTCCCCAATCCTGTGATCGATGAAATTTGTATAGAGAGTAGTAAACATCAACTCAAAGACTTTGCACTTTGGGACTTTTCCGGCAAGCAAGTTGCCAGTTGGACGGCTGAGGAAGTTGACGTGGGTTGTCTCCCCATTGACGATCTGCAGTCAGGCATTTATCTCCTGACTTTTGAGGAGGACGGCATGCGCCGAACGCAAAAAATCATGGTCCTAGACTAAGTGCTTTGCCCTCCAAACGACAAAACCTCAAACAAAAAATCCGCTTCTTTAGGCGGATTTTTTGATTTTGCTAAATCCAGCCCTTGGGGTTTATACGTATGTCTGTTGTTTAGGAGAAAAGGCACTCTATGTCAAAGGAAAAACTACTCATCTTTGTAAGCATATTTTTCTTCTTGGGTACTACTGTTGCTCACGCTCAAGATAGTACGGCAGTGCGCCGTAATCGCTTACTGGGCTTACCTATTGCCTTTTTTAGTCCTGAAACCCTCTGGGGTGGGGGAGTGGCGGGAATTTATTCCTTTCGCCTTCCTAACACTGCCGATGACTCTCGCCCTTCTCAAATTCAGTTTGGCTTGACCTACACTCAAGAACGCCAAGTGCTCTCATATCTTCCCTTTGAGATTAGAACCAAGGATCAAGAATGGCTCTTTTTTGGGGAGTTGGGCTACTATCGATATTTCTATCAGTTTTGGGGTGTCGGCAATAGCTTGCCAGATGCAAATGAAGAGACCTATTCGGTCAATTTCCCGCGTCTTAGACTCAATGTACTCCGTAAGGTCCTGCCCAATACCTTTCTTGGTCTGCGGTATTGGGGAGATGACTATCAAGTAGGAGAAGTCGCGGAAGGGGGCTTGCTCGAAAGTGGCGATATTCCCGGAGCAGGCGGTAGTGTTGTCTCTGGCTTTGGAGCATTGGCGATTTACGATAATCGTGATCATATCTTTTATCCCTCCAAAGGCTGGCTGATAGAAGGATTGATTTTACAAAATGGACCGGCTTTTGGCAGCCCTTTCCGCTTTACACGAGCAAGGCTTGATGCAGCTCGGTATTTTCCTGTCTGGAGGGATCACATCCTTGCCCTAAACTTCCTGGGAGAATTTGTCTATGGAGAGGCTCCTTTCCAGGAACTAGCCCTCTATGGCGGTACCAAAAAAGCACGTGGCTTTTATCAAGGCAGATACCGTGATCAAAAGATGCTTTTGCTGCAAGCCGCCTATCGCTTTCCTATTTATTGGCGCTTTAGAGGAGAAATCTTTGCCAGCTATGGAGGGGTAGCGCCCCGCCTCAATGAGTTAGTCATCAGAGAATTTCATTTCAATTACGGGGCTGGCTTGCGCTTTGCCCTCAATCCTGAAGAAAAAATCTATGTGCGTGCGGATGTCGGTATTGGCAACGGGCAGCCCAACTTTTACTTAACTATTGGAGAGGCTTTTTAAGATGAAGCTAAGCATAATCAT
>CAZHOC010001645.1:0-1500 GCA_964534295.1 uncultured Bacteroidia bacterium
CCACTTTGATCTCAGGGAAGTTTGCCTTGACATATTGGCCGATTTTAAAGGCGCCAAATAGGTTTCCAGGGAATGGAGCCGATAAACAGACGAGATTAGGCTGTTCGCGAATAACGAACTGATGCAGGATTTCCTGCAAGTATTGGGTCACCAAAGTGTCCGGCTCATGGATAGCGGCCTCCATCTCATCAAAGCTGCTCGCTGCCCGACCCAAGCGTTCCGCGTAGCGGCTAAAACCAAAATGAGGGTCCACTGTCTCCTTGATCAGATCAGCAATATCCTCCAAATAGAGGGTCGCAAAATGCCGCGCCTTGTCTTGCTGACCCATGCTCCCAAAAGCCCACTCCATATCATCCAGCTGCTCAAAACGGCTGGCTTCGGGCAAATAATCGCGCCCACAAATGGCATGCGCCAAGCTCGGATTTTGGTGTTGCAAAAAAGCAATAACCGGATCAATCGTCTCCAAATAATGCTCCCGCAATTGATAAATACGATAACTATTATCCGAAACTTCCTGATCACTCTGCTCCAAGGCCGCAAAGACCTCTTCTAAACCCGCCCGGCTCAATATCCGCAGCATCACCTCTATGCCTAAGTCCGCCTGCGCCGAACGATAGCCCAAAGTGTTGAGAAAACCTTTGAGATAGGCCGTGGCCGGATAGGGGGTGTTAAGTTGCGTAAATGGCGGAGTGAGCAGAAGTACTTTCAATTGCCGAGACTTTTTGTTCAATTAAGGTAGATAAAAACAATATCCCTATGAAACTCTGGATTACCTACTTATGTTGCCTGATTTTGCCCTTGATGGGCTGGAGTCAGACGGGCAAGGTACATGACAACCTCAGTCTGACTAGCAAAATTCTCAAAAGTGAACGCAATTATGCGATTTATCTGCCACCGGATTATGAGACTTCAGAACGCTCTTATCCGGTTTTGTATTTGTTGCATGGCGCCACTGACGACCATACGGGCTGGGTACAATTTGGGGAGGTTCTCCACATTACTGACAAAGCCATTCGGGAAGGCAAAGCTACGCCTATGATCATCGTGATGCCCGACGCTGATACCGAGGTGATGGGCTATTTTAACGATTATAAAGACGATTGGCGCTATGAGGACTTCTTTTTTGATGAGTTTATCCCTCACGTAGAATCCACCTATCGTATCAAAGGCACTAAACGTTTTAGAGCGGTAGCAGGCCTTTCGATGGGGGGCGGCGGCTCCTTTATCTATGCCTTGCATCGCCCAGATATGTTTTCTTCGGCTTGTCCACTTAGTGCAAGTTGTGGGCCCGTGAGCATGGACGAAATGGAAGGATTTCGCCGCTTTTGGAACCTAGCCGGAGCGAATAAAGAGGACTTAGAAAAATACTACAATCGCTATGCGGTGCTACCTTTGATCGAGGCCGCTTCGGCAGAAGACTTACGCTCGGTACGCTGGTATATCGACTGCGGGGACGACGATTTTTTGTACGAGGGCAATTCTATGGTGCATATCGCCCTA